>CBFGQN010000398.1:0-4574 GCA_965650895.1 uncultured Ignavibacteria bacterium
GCATCTGGCGGGAGATAAAGGCAAAGCTTGTGTAGGTATAAATCAATACCGGCGCGGCAAGATGCCACGCGGTGTCCAGCCAGGTCTTCCACCAGGGCCACGTCTCCGGATCATAGGCCGTCGAGTGGAGTCCCCGGGTCGGGAAAAGCTGGATCAGATAATCGTTGTTGGTCAGATAGATCAGCACAAGCGTGCCGGCCCAGAACGTCGGAATCGAATAGAGGGCGAACAGGGCCGTACTCGAGAACCGATCGCCGAACGATCCGGAATGCGTCGCCGAATAGATGCCGATGGGGATGGCGATCAGATAGGCCAGAAGAATCGAGAGGATATTCATGCCGAGCGTTACGTCGATCCTCTCGAGAATCTTCTCGGTGACCGGCTTGCGATCGGTATAGGACTTGCCGAAGTCGAGCCGGAAGACCCCGAGAGTCCAGTCCCAGTACTGAAAGAACCAGTGTTTGTCAAGTCCGAGATCGTGACGAATCTGCTCCCGCATCTCCTCGGTCGCCTCCTTGTCGGCCTGCTGATCCCCTCCGGCCTGCAGACCGAGAAGCTGATCGACCGGATCTCCGGGAGCAAGCCGACTGATGCCGAACGTGACGATGGTAATCGCCAGAAGCGTCGGGATGAACAGAAGTATGCGCTTGATGATGTATGTTCCCATAGGCCTTGGGAAGTCCTTTAACGCTGAGTAGAGCTTCGACTACAAAGGGCCAAAATACAGAATCCGCGACACAGAGCACGGGGTCACAGAATTTATGACCCCGTTTATCTTTGATCGGACTCCGGTCCGATCTCATGTATCCTAATTCATCGCCACACTCTGGTTCCCCGACGGAGCCGCGTATTTCTGCTCTCCTTTCGGCACCCACCACCAACCGGCATTGTAGCAGGGGCGCGGAGCAAAGAAGCTGACGTTGTGGAACCGGTCGCTGTAGCCGCAGACCCGCTTCTCGGCCACGAGGAAATTGTAGGGCTGCTCATCGTTGATGATCCGCTGGATCTCCTGATACATCACCAGACGTTTCCGGAAGTCGAACTCTCCCCGTATCGTCTCGATCAACTGGTCGACGCGCGGGTTCTTGAAGGAGACGTAGTTCGATCCCCCGACGACGCTCGATTCCGAGTGCCAGATCTGGAACATATCCCCTTCGGTCACGCCGGATACCCAGCCGCCGATGCAGGCGTCGAATTCGTGCTTGTCGAGCCGTTCCAGGAAGACCGCCCATTCAAGCGTCGAGGGATTGGCGGAAACGCCGATCTGCTTCAGCGCCTCGGAGAAGATCACCGCCATCTGGCGACGATTGTTGTTGCCGGAATTCAGCATGATGTTGAACTCCATCTTCACCTTCTTGCCGTCGACGACCTTGTCGCGCACGCCGTCGCCGTCGGTATCTTTCCATCCCGCCTGGTCCAGCAACGCACGCGCCTTGTCCAGATCGTAGGGAATCGTCGGAAGCGCTGTGTCATATTCCGGACGCTCCCGATAGATGGGGGACTGCACCGGCATCGCATTGCCGAAGAAGATCTTCTCGATCATCTTCTCCCGGTCAAGCGCGTGGGCGAATGCCTGCCGCACCAGTTTCTCTCTCAGAAACGGTTTGTCCTCGCTTGCGGTGTTGTATCCCACATAGTTGTAGGCCGGATATTCATATTCATCCGGCACCAGATTGTTCTTCGGGAAGCGGGGACTTTCGTATTTGTACTGCACCTGATCCAGCCGGGGGACGAAGTCGATCTCTCCGGCCTTCAGTGCCGAGAGGGCGGCGTTCAGATCGTTGATCGTCAACCAGACGACGCGGCTCGGATAATTGGCCCCGTAGCGGTGGTCGCTGTTCCAGTACTCCGGATTCCGGCGCAGGACCACCCGATCCTGCTCGCGATATTCATCCAGGATGTAGGGACCGGAACCGACGAGATAGGCCGGATCGAAATCGTGCGAGATATCCTCGATCTGCTCGGCCATCTGCTTTACCACAGGATTCCGGTTCGTATCTCCCCCATTCAGTTCTGCGAAGGAGATCCTGTCGCTGATCCCTTCCGGATCCCAGATATGTTTCGGGAACGCAATCAGTCCTCCGGCCCACTGTTCTCCGAGATAGTAGGGAGAGGCCATCACCACGCGCAACCGGTAGGGGTCACCGTCGATCAGCGTCGCGCTGTCGACACGGGTATAGTATCCGCGAATCGGAGCCGCCTTCAGGATATGCGGGTTCTTGATTGTCTTCAGGTGGAAGATGAAATCCTCGGCCGTCACCGGTTCGCCGTCGCTGAAACGGGCATCCTTCCGGATTGTGAACTCGTAGCTCATCCGGTCATCGCTGACCTTTGCAACCGAGTCGGAAAGCCACGGAATCGTCTGCAGTGTCTCCACGTCGGTGATGGTGAGGGTTTCGTAGATATAGGAATCGATCTCCGAAGCCGAGGCATCGTTGCTGGTCACCGGATTCAGCGATTCGGGATCGGAAAGGTTATGGATCACCACCCAGTCTCCCATCACCGGATCGCCCGTCTCTGCTGCGGGAATCGCCGGAGTCTTTTCCGTTTGAACCTCCGCATCGTTGCCGCAAGCGGCAAGGAACAGAGAAGAAGAGGAGACGAGAATAGAGAAAAACAACCGAAGTGTATAGCGGGTCATGGTCTTCTTTCCGTTTGTTGTGTTGAACCGGACCATAATAGCAGTATCGCCCGTTGCATACAAGGATTTTTCCCTGCTGCGACGAGCGATACGTCCTCTCATTTCGATTTCGCTTCGAAAGCATTCTTCCGATTCGGTCTTCCCCCTGCTCTCCTACCGGATCGGCTCTCCGGCCACCGGCGAATCGGCAGCCGACGGAATGCGGGAATCCAGACGGAACAGCCCGGAATCGTGCGGCAGCGTCGGCAGGGCTGCATCGACCGAAGGGAAAGACGTATCGTACCAGACCGGAGGAATTGCCGGGTTGGCGAAGGCCTCCGGCTCTGCGGCCGGAACGCTCGGTGAAGGGATTGCGACGGTCGGAGCCAGCGAATGTTCCCCCTGATCGGAAAAGAGACCGAACGAGAGAACGATCCCCGTAATCAGCACGGCTCCGGAGGGAAGACCGATCCCCCATCGCAGGTTGCGGGCGCGGCGATGCTTCGCCAGACGGTTCTCCCAATTCTCTTCAAGTCCCCGCTGAACCTCGGGGCGCATCCTCTTTCCTCCATGCTCCCGCAGCAGACGGGCATAGCCGTCCCACCCTCCCGGAGCATCCCCCTCCATTCTGTAATTATGATCAGACATTCTTCTATTTCCGATTTGTTGTTATGCACCAATTATTCCCACCTCTCTCAACCGCCGTCCGGCATCACTCCCGCACACCGAGAGCCACCATTTCCCTGCGGAACGCTTCGCGGGCATCGAATACCCGTTTGCGTATTGCTCCGGGTTTCAGGTTCCAGCCCAGAATCCCGGCAACCTCTTCATTCTCCATCCCTTCAATATCCCTGAGCACCACAATCTCCCGTTGCGCCGGAGTCAGGCGCGAAAGGGCATGCTCGATCAATTCCGACAAGAGCGCACCGGACGCCTCGGCATCCGGCTGACGAAAGGTTTCCTGCGGAACCTCCAGCGTCGTCTCCTCCTCTCCATCCCGTTGTCCGGTCAGCGAACGGACAATGGAGCGGACTTTCCGGCGACGCAGTTCGCTCAGAGCCTTCCGTCTGGCAATCGTGAACAGCCAGGTGGAAAACCGGTATGTCGCCTGATACCGTTCGCGGCTTTCGTAGAGAGAAAGCCAGGTCTCCTGCACAATATCTTCCGCCGTCTCGGCATGCCTGACGATGCGGAGCGTAAACGTATAGAGGCGATCATTGTAGAGCTGCATCAACTGCCGCAAGGCCGCCCGGTCCCCATCCTGCAATGCAAGCATGAGGACATTGCCCGGATCGTTCCGGGATGCCTCGGAAAGGGAATGGGTCTCGACAATCGGCGGTGCGTCGGTACGGATTGCGTCCATTGTTCGGGTCTGGTGACGACGTCTCTCGACATACTGCCCCATCAGACGGGCAATGAGAAGTTCAACACGACCATGATTATACGCAAATACCACCATACAATCGTTCCTTGCTTCACGATGTTCCACGGTTCCGGTCGACAGGGAAAAAGTCGGAACAACGACTATCTTCCCGTGCCGGAAATCTTCCACACTCTCTCGGTGAAGCCGTTACGATTACAACATATTCATGATCTCGGCCGGCAGAGGAAGGCTGGAAAATGGAGAGAGGACATTCGGAACGGACAGGATACGGCACGCCCATCACACCCGGTCCTGCGTGTGTGGAAAACGTTGCGATCACATAGAGTCAGCGACTGATGCGGATGTTCCCTCGAGATCACCTATCCGGTGATGATGACAATCAGTGCTGCAAGAACACTCCCCCAGAGAAGCACATGGGAAAGTCGACGGGTCACTTCAAGCGCGTACATAATGCTCCGGTACGTAGTCAGTAAATGCTATACGCCAATCGGTTTTCCTGTGAAATTATCGGATGGAGAGAATCCACCCCGGAGGTATCCGGCCGCCTTCAACCGGATACCCTACTTACTC
>CBFGQN010000399.1:0-4569 GCA_965650895.1 uncultured Ignavibacteria bacterium
CGCTACGTAGCCGACTTCGCTCCGACGTCCGAGATGCTGAAGAGGATCGAGGACGACTGCATCACGCTCTGCCGTGCTCTCGGCTACGATATGAACACGGTGGAGTTTGCCGTTCGCGACGGCATCCCGTACGCCATCGATTTCATGAATCCTGCTCCGGACGCCGAACTCTCTTCGGTCGGTCAGGAAAATTTCGAGTGGGTTGTCGAGACGCTTGCCGGCTATGCGATCGAAGAGGCGAAGAAGGGGCGTCGGGAGCCGACCGAGTATCGCTGGAGCGCGATGCTTGCCGGCGGAGTTGACTGATGGATGCTGATAAGCTGATGGATGTCGACGATCAGGCAGAGATGAGTCGGAAGCACGAAGGAGAATATAATCTCACGGAAAAAGCTATGGATGCAGAGGTACTTTCAACCAACGATACGTTTACGGAACGGGATCCGTATGAGAGGCCGAGTTTTTCGCTCGGCATTGAAGAGGAATATATGCTGATCGATCCGGAGACGCGCGAGCTGAAGTCACACCTTCAGGTCGAACTCCTCTCGAAGGGGAAAGCGGTTCTCGAGGAGATGGTCAAACCGGAGATGCATGGTTCGATGATCGAGATCGGCACACCGGTCTGCCGGAACACCGACGAACTCCACACGCAGTTGCGGAAAATTCGTTCGATTGTCCGCTACCTGGCCGAGGGGAACGGACTGAAACTGGGGGCGGCCAGCACCCATCCCTTCAGCCACTGGTCGACGCAGGAGATCTATCCGGACCAGCGATACTACGACATGGTTGAGGACATGCAGGTGCTTGCCCGGTCGCTTCTGATCTTCGGGATGCACATCCACATCGGCATCGAGAACCGGGAGACGCAGATCAAGATCATGAACGAGATGCGGTACTTCCTTCCGCACGTTCTGGCTCTCTCGGTCAGTTCTCCGTTCTGGACCGGATTCCAGACCGGACTGAAGAGCTACCGGTCGAAAGTTTTCGAGCGTTTTCCCCGTACCAGCATTCCGGATGCGTTCCATAGCTGGTCGGACTACGAGGCGTTCACGAAGTTGCTGGTGAAGACCCGCTGTATCGACAATCCGAAGCGGATCTGGTGGGACATCCGTCCCCACCCGAACTTCCCGACACTGGAGGTGCGAATCTGCGACCTGCCGATGACCTTCGAGGAATCGGTCTCGATCGCCGCACTTGTCCAGGCGATTGCCGCAAAGCTCTTCTCCCTCTACCGGCGCAATCTTTCCTTCCGCGTCTACAGTCGCTCTCTTGTGATGGAGAACAAGTGGCGGGCTGTCCGCTACGGGCTGGAGGGAAAGCTGATCGATTTCGGAAAGCAGAAGGAAGTGCCGGCCCGCGATCTGATCCGCGAACTTCTCTACTTTGTGGATGACGTGGTGGATGATCTCGGAAGCCGCGAGCACATCAACCGGATCTATGACATTCTGGACAACGGGACCGGATCACAGCGCCAGTTGAAGGTCTGGGAGGAGAACAACGAGGACCCGAAGGCGGTCGTCGACTACATTATCAGCCAGACGCAGAAGAATCTGCTGGACGATCCGAAGGAATTTATGCCGGAGGTGAAGCCGCCGAGCGAGGAGACGATCGAGGAGCGGAACGAATCGCATTTCGACGGCAGCAATGCAGTGCTGTAAAGGAGCCCTGAAGCCGGAATTCGTAAAATGATAGCAGTTCACTAATTCAGATCGACATGGAAAACTTTGTCCTTGCAGGCATCATTGTTTTAGGCGTTCTCGTCCTGATCGGGTTTTTGTATTTCGTTCCCGTTCGCCTCTGGATCAGTGCCATTTCAGCCGGGGTGAAGGTGCCGATCTTTTCATTGGTCGGGATGCGGTTGCGGAAGGTTCCTCCGGCCGTTATCGTGAACTCGAAGATTACCGCCGAGAAGGCGGGACTGGAAGTGGAGAACAACCAGCTCGAATCCCACTACCTGGCCGGAGGAAACGTGCAGAAAGTTATCGCAGCCCTGATCTCGGCCGACAAGGCGGGGATTGCCCTGCCGTGGGAGCGGGCCACGGCAATCGACCTTGCCGGACGTGACGTGCTGGATGCGGTGAAGCTTTCGGTGAACCCACGCGTGATCGAAACGCCGCCGGTGGCCGCGATGGCCAAGAACGGCATCCAGGTCCGGGCGATTGCGAAAGTGACCGTCAGGGCAAACCTCGAACGGCTTGTCGGCGGCGCCGGCGAGGCGACGATCATTGCCCGCGTCGGCGAGGGGATCGTCTCGACGATCGGTTCCAGCGACACGCACAAGGTGGTGCTGGAGAATCCGGACAGGATTTCGCAGACTGTTTTGACCAAGGGACTGGACGCCGGAACGGCATTCGAGATCCTCTCGATCGACATCGCCGACGTCGATGTGGGGGAGAACATCGGGGCGAAGCTGGCGTCGGATCAGGCCGAGGCCGATCTGAACGTGGCCCGGGCCAAGGCCGAGGAACGCCGGGCGGCGGCTGTCGCATACGAACAGGAGATGAAGGCCCGCGTCCACGAGATGCGCGCAAAGGTTGTGGAGTCCGAAGCACAGGTCCCGCTGGCAATGGCCGAGGCGCTGCGCGAGGGGAAACTGGGGGTGATGGATTACTACAACATGAGGAACATTCAGGCCGATACGATGATGCGGGAGTCGATCTCGCAGACCGGAGGGGGAACCGCGTCGCAGGGGGGAGGAGAGAAGAAGTAGGGGAAGGGTCGAGAGTCGGAGGGTCGAGGGAGCAGAGGCGGGGGATTGGGGCTGCAGACGGGACATCGCTTTGCGCCGGGCACTTTGTGTCCGGCGTTTTTGTTTGGGTTCGGTGGTCGGCGCTAACCTTTTTCCGATTTCAGGGTTTTCTTCAGACAGACTGGGAATAACGGAAGAACATCCGTAAAATACGGCTGAATCCGACCGCAGGAACCGGCGGTTCGATATCAACGCACATTAATGATCGACCAGATACATGCAGCTTGTACGACTCTACAGATTCCTGCTGATCTCGCTCCCCGTCCTCTTTTGTTCTCCTCTTTTCCTGCAGGCCCAACAGGGGCTTCCGGAGGATACGGTTCGCGTTCTCTCGCAGCCGGGCAACGGTCCCTATCAGTGCTGCCACACATTCATTGTCTCGAACCGCAGTTCCGGTTCCATTCGGGAATTCCGTGTCCGGTTTGTCTCCGACGGCGGAGAGTTCATTCAGGGACAGGCGGGGTCGCCGATTGAATGGGACGTTTTTCTGAGCAGACGAAATATCCAGTGGCTCAGCAGCACAAGCGATGCGGAGATCGATTCCGGCGAATCGCTTACCAGCTTTTCCTTCTGCGTGCGGGATACCGGAGTCTACAGACTGGCGTGGGAAACGTGGGATGATGAAGGGGCGCGGCAGATCGATACGCTCAGCTTTATCTGCGGGTCAAGAAACAACTGCGACGAAGCCTTCTTCCGCCCGCGTCCCAGCAGCATCCGTTGCGGTTTCGACATCGACCTTCTGAACGAAAACGGGCAGCAGAAAGAAGTCAACGACTTCCACCTGAAACTGCTGACTTCCGGCCACCGGATCGACACGGTCGGGATGCGTATGCCGGCGGGGTGGCGTATCGATCGGGTCGACAGCAACTCGATCAGCTGGAAGACGACCGATTCGGCACTCTCTGTGGGAGAGTACATCGAGGATTTCCGGATCTATATGCAGACGCTCGGCAGTCCGTCGGTTCGCCTGACCTGGTGGACGACAAATTTTGGAACCATGGTCTGTCGCGATACGCTGACGGTTCTCTGCGGACTTCGGGCTCCCGATACGCTCTACACAAGGAGAACGACGGTTTCGGGGGATACCTGCTGTCGCGATTTCCTTCTGATCAATTCTCACCAGCCCCGCTCGCCCCTGAAGCGGTTCCGTCTGGCGATGAACACGCCGAACGCCTCCTTCTCGGCCCCGACAAGTCTACCGGACGGCTGGTCGATGCAGTTGAACGGTCGCGGAGACACCGCCCTCTTTGTTATCGACTCGCTTCTGGCCCCGGGGGATACGGTGATCTTCCCCGGCATCTGTTTCGACAACGATCTGTCGCCGGAAGATCAGGTGCGCTATACGTGGATTACGGAGTTCGAGGATCTGATCGTGACGATCGGTACCGGATCGGCCCCCTGTTTCAGAGAGATCATTTTCTGCGATTCGGTCTCGGCTCTGGTCGATTCATCGCTGACCGCAACCCAGCGGTGCATCACGTTGAATGTCGGCAACCGCAACTCCCGTCGCGACACAATCAAGCGATTTACCGTCAGGATCGACAATCCGGGAACGCGCCTTCGCATCCTGAACGCACAGGCTCCTCCGGGCTGGTCGATCGATCGGGTGACCCCCGATTCGGTCACCTTCCACCGGGGGACGATCGATCCCGGTTTCAACAAGGAATTCGAGTTCTGTCTGAACATCGACACGAACGCACGCGATCCGCTGACGATCACCTGGACGACCTGGGCTGATAATTTCAGACCGATCTGCACGGAGGAAATTCCGGTTCGGGTCGATCTGCGTCTCTCCTGCGACAGTGCGGCGATCGGCGAGAACC
>CBFGQN010000400.1:0-4567 GCA_965650895.1 uncultured Ignavibacteria bacterium
TGCCAACACGGTTCCGGCCCAAGTACGAAAGTCTTTCGAAGTGAAATCATTGCCCACAATGCTGCGCAGATATTCATTCACGTCGGAAGAATCAATCGAACGCCGTTCCCCTTCGTCGTCGATTGATCGCAGGCGTGAGGCAAGATCCCATCCGTAGGCGGCGTTCCCTTCCCGGATGATGCGTCCCATCGCGTCATGTGTCGCTCCGTCACGCTCGGCTGCGGCGTTGTAGGTGAAGGCCCGGGTTGAGGGGGAGAGGGTGGCGGAGAGAGGAAGGTCCCGGGTTGCCGAGATGATCCTTCCGACTTCGTCCCGCTCAAAACGCATCTCCGCCAGGTTTCCGTGCAGGATGGCGCCCCACCGGTCATCGGCGTCATACTCGTAGCGGGTCGTCACCCCGTTCGGACGTTCGATCCTCTCCAGCTTCCCCTCGCCGTCGTAGCTGAAGGTGATCTCTTCTCCCGTCCAGTCACGCACGGTCTTCACCCGTCCGTCGATATGGTACTCGTATTCGATCCGTTTCCCCGGAGCAACGGTTATCGCCGTCGGACGCCCTCCGGCATCCCGTTCGATTGCGATGCCGCCGGAATTTGTGAGGGCTCCGGTTGCGTCATACGCGAATGTCGCTCCCGTTGCCGCAGTCGTGCGTCCCGTCGCATCGCGCTCATAGGTGATCTCCGTCCCGTCCGACCAGCGTTCGGCGACGACGTATCCCCGTTTGTCATAGGTAACGACTTTCGATCCCATACCTTCCGGAAAGATCACCGAGTCGACGCGGTTCCGCGCATCCAGGCTCAGACGGGTCTGCCGTCCGAGCGGATCGCGCCGGAGAACCATTCGTCCGGCATCGTCAAATTCCGATTCCCACCGGTATCCGTTCGGATCGATGATGGTCGTTGCCTGTCCCAGTCCGTTCCGTTCGTACCGGGCCTCGATCCCTTCCTCTTCGGCAATGCTCGTCGGTTGGCCGTTTCCGTCATACGTAATAGCTGTTGCCTTCCCGGTCGGCTCCACCACCCGCATAATCCTTCCGGACTCATCCCGCTCAAGCGTGAAGGTCTGGCCCCGCGGCGAAGTCATCGAGGTGATGAATCCTCTGCGGTCGTAACCGAACTCCGTGACGTTGCCGAGCGGATCTTCCACCCGAACCACACGCCCCTCCGCATCCGACTCCTGCGTGAATCGGCGACCGGCCGGATCGACAACCGCAGTGACGAGCCCGCGTTTGTCATGCTCGAACCGCAACAGCCCTCCGCTCCGGTCCCTGAGTTCGGAGAGTCGGCCGAACGAAGTGAAGTCGAACGTCAGAGCGTTTCCCAGCGGATCGGTGATCGTATCGATCCGGTCGGCCGCATCGTAGCGGAAGCGGGTTGTCTCTCCGTCCGCGTCGGTGATCGCAATCAGATTGCCGTTCGGATCATACTCAAGGTTTTGTTCCTTCCCCTCCTCATCGGTCAGACCGACAAGCCGGTCGCTGTGATCCCAGGCGAACGATCGCGACGTTCCGTCTCCCCACGTCGCTTTGACGAGACGACTGAAACGGTCGTAGTCGAACCGGGTGACGTTTCCGGAGGGATCGGTGATCGAGGCGATGTTCATGTCCGGGGACCGGGTGTAGCGGTAGACGCCCCCGGTCGGTAACGTTTCGCTCAGGAGGAGTCCGCGGTCGTTATATGTGTAGCTGAAGACGTTTCCCGAGGGATCGGTATAGCTCACAAGGTTTCCCTTTTCATCATACTCGAATCGCCGTTCCGTTCCGTCGGGAAGGAATTCACGCGAGATGAAGTAGCGGGGAATTCCCCGCACGGTTCGATCTCTGTACACGTAGTTCGATATCTGGCGACCCTGATCCTCGAACAGGCCGGGCAGTCCATTGACGTGATAGCCGAACCTGACGGAATCCCCAAGGCGGTTCAGAACGGTTGCGATTCTGTTCCGGTCGTATCCGATGCGGACGCCGTTATTTTCCTGATCGATGTATTCGATCAACGTCTTTTCCCCTTCACCCGACAGGAACCGGTTGTTATGGCGGTGCGTGACGGTATCTCCGTCCGGATCAACGATAAACGTGAGAGGAGAATCGGGAGGGTAGATGAAACGGGATTCGTTTCCGAACGCATCGCTCTGGCGGATGACCCGAAAGAGCGTGTCGTAGACGTTCGTGTAATGCTTGTTCCCGGCCGGATAAAATGTGCTGTTGAGAAGGGCGCGGGGTGTGGCCGGAGAGGTCAGATAGAAATATGTCGTCCGTCCGCCCGACGGATCGGTCATCTGGAACAGGTTCCCTCCGAATCCGGAGCCCGACCGGAAGGTGAACCGGACCTCACGTTCGCCGTCGCCGACCGAGACAAGGCGTCCGAGCGTGTCGTAGCTGAAGTAAAGGGAGCGTCCGAGACCGTCGGTGACCTCTGCAAGAAGACGATTGTTGTAGCTGAGCTGAAGCCGGTTCCCGCGGCCGTCTTCCATTGCCGCCAGAAGTCCGTCCGGTCTGAAGAGATAGAGCAGAGGATCGGTCGGTTCGCCGTAGATGAGCGTGTCAACGAACGAGGTAAGCCACTCGTTCCGTCCGTACGAACCGGAGAGACGCCACGTCGTGCCATCCCGGACGAAATCGACCGGTCGACCGTCCGGAAGGACGATCCGCACGCTGTCTCCGCGGCGCAGAGCGGCCGCATCGTAGTTGTGGCGCCATTGCCGTCCCAGTATCGGAAGGGTGGAGACCTGCGGTTGCTGACGGGAGGAGTAGCTTCGCTGAAAGATCAGGGGCATCGGTCCCGGCAGCTGCAGATCGGGTTCGGCGGTGAAGAAAAATTCTCCCGTCAGCGTGTTGACCGGATCGTTTGCCGTGCCGTGGTACGGATGGAAACCTGACCAGAGTTCTTTCTTCGACCACCGGACGTCGGCCGGCGTTTCGAACGAATCGAAGATGTCGGAAGCTCCACCGTCGGCCGGTTCGATCGTAATGGTGAGCTGATAGAGTCCGGCAGGGGCCGGGAATGAGAGGGAGAGAGGATAGTTCTCGCAGAGAGCCGGGATTCGTTTCTCCTCCTGCAACGTGAAGTTCCAGAAAAATCCGGGCGTACTGATGTTGGTGAACGAGTTCTCCAGTCGGATCCTGACCGACGTTTCAAGGGTGCTGGAGACGTTCACCGTCAGCAGGGGACCGGTCACGGTATCCCCGGCGGCGTCAAGGTCTTCGATGTTGTAGAAAACCACATCGTCGATCGTCACCGGTGAGACCGTCTGTGCGGGGCTTTGCGGGGAGACAAGAAGCAGCAATGCCGTCACGAGCGACGGAAGAAGAGCCGTGTTGCCCGATGTGCCGATGGAATGTTCCATGATGATCTCCCTTCTCCTGTTGTGTGGACTTCAGGAAAGATAGAGCGGGGCGGCGGCGGCGTCAACCCGACAAAACCACGACAGGTGTAACGGAGGTGCGAACGGCAAATGTCGAATGTCGATGTTCGATGTGCGAATGGTACGTGAATCGAATCCGCGTCAATCCGTCCCGATCCGTTCAATCCGTGTACGGTTTCCCTGCCGAAGCGTATCCGAACACCCCCCACCCCAGCACGACCGCCAGCCCCGCTCCCAGCACCGGTCCGAGGATATAGATCCACTGGGCGGAAAAATCCCCCGCCGCAATCGCCGGTGCAAGTGAGCGGGCCGGATTCATCGAGGCGCCGGTGATCGGTCCGGCAAAGATCGCCTCCAGCGCCACGACTCCTCCGATGGCAAGTGCTGCGGTGATCCCCCGCTCCTGCGCGCCGTGTGCGGTGGAGAGAATCACGAACATCAGGAAGGTCGTCAGGAGGGTTTCCATCGCGAAGGCCTGGAGAGGATCGACCGTCGGCAGCGTCATGCCGAGCGTCGGGTGTGTGGGGGCATACCATCCCAGGAGAAGACTTGCGCCGAGTGCTCCGAGCATCTGCGCGCCGACATAGAGGGGGACTTCCCGCCAGGGGAACCGTCCGGCAAGAGCGAAGCCGACCGTCACCGCCGGGTTGATGTGCGCTCCCGAACGATCTCCGATCGCATGGATCACCGTCATCACCACAAGCCCGAACGTCAGGGCGATACCGAGGTGGCCGATGCTCCCCCCCGATGTGTCGTTGAAGACGATGGCCCCGGTCCCGGCCAGTACAAGGGCGAACGTCCCGATACCTTCGGCAAGTCCGTTCCGTAGTCTCTGTTCCATACGATTCCGTTAGGTCTGTTAATGGTGGAGAGGAAAAGATTCAGCAGCAGCGGGTCGTGTCCCGAATCGGCATCGCGTCGAAGAACTCGTCAAACTGACGACGCAGGTTGACGATCCCGGCCGCATCCAGGCAGTAGCAGGAGCGTGGACCGTCGATTTCCCCCCGGATCAATCCGGCCTCCTTCAGGACGGCCAGATGTTGCGAGACCGATGACTGAGCCAGAGGCATCTCCTCGACGATCTCACCGCAGATACAGCTCTCCCGGTTTGCCAGTACCTCAATGATCGCCAGCCGTGCCGGATGGCTGAGGGCGTTCAGCAGGAGGGCAAGGGATTTAAGCGTTGGTCTGAATTGGTCGTGTGATGTTC
>CBFGQN010000401.1:0-4554 GCA_965650895.1 uncultured Ignavibacteria bacterium
GGCATACTGCTTCAGCAGGACGCAGGGACGGTAGCGTTCTTCGCCGTACTCTTCGTAAAGAGCGTGGAGAATACCGACAATCACATCGGCACCGATCCTGTCGACCCATGCCAGAGGGCCTTCCGGATAGTTCGTCCCGAGCTTCATCGCCGTGTCGATATCGGCCGCATCGGCAACATCCTCCATCACGGCAAAGGCCGCCTCATTGATGATCATCGCGAGAATGCGGGCCGAGATCAGAGCGACCCGATCTTCCACCCGCTCCACCTCGCCCGGAATCAGATCACCGAGGAGAGCCAGGGATTCCGCGGCCTTTCCTTCCTCTACCTGCAACGCCGGAGCCGCCTCCAGACGCTCGGCAACATTTGTCATACCCGGTATCCAGCAAATGCCGATCACAGGGAACCGGTTTCCGACAAGGGCGGAGACCTCTGTGGCGGTCATGAAGAGCGTGTTCACAAAGAGAGGGATACCCCGACCGCTCAACTCCTCATCCAGCAAGGCAAGTGTTGACTCGATCTCTCCGTCATCACGGGCGGCCGGCAGCAGAACCGCAGCAAGGTCGTCCGGCAGTTCCCCGAACGATTCCAGGTTTTTCAGTCGGGACCCCGACGGAAGGACCCCTTCGTCGACAAAGGTCAGGAGCTCGAAACCCTCGGCGATTTCCGAGGCGCACTGCGTAAGGATCTCCGGATCACCGGCAAGTAGAATTGATGGCATTCTCTGCACAAAATTTGTGTGATGGAAAGAAATTTCAACGTTCCACAAACAACTCCTTCCTCAGCATACGGAGGGGGTCGTCACAGGAAGAAAACGAAACTCCACACACACTGCATATTCCAGTATGTGTGGAGTTATGGTTCGATCGAAGTCCCGATTCATCCCGCATCGGGACCGGAGGGGCATCAATAATCGTCCTGATCGTCCGAGTCCTCCCCGTCCCCCTCTTCCGACGAAAAGTAATCGCGGGGAAGTGCGTCGATCTTCTCCAGCTCGTCGTAGGCAAATTCAAGAGCCTCGTTCAAAGCCGACCGGAACTTCTCGAAATCCTCTTTGTAGAGGAAAATTTTGAATTTCTCCCTGTCACTCTCACCGCTCCGTTTACTCTCAGTGATTGTCAGGTAGTAATCTTCACCGGAACGCGTTGAACGCACATCGATATAGTAGGTGCGCTTTCCGGCCCGAACTCTGCGGGAAAAAACCTCGTCACGATTTCCTTCCATGAATATCCTCTCGTTCGAATGATATGATGTATACCCTGGTGCAAATCAATGATTGCATAATATACGGGAATCATTCCTATTGACGAACCACAGCAATTTTGCCGATCACGGTCTCGCCGAGCGGAGATCGCGCCGCAACAAGATAGACGCCGCTGGCCACCGGTTCCCCTTCGGCGTTCAGCCCTGTCCAGAAAGCGATGTCACCACCCGGAGCCCGGAACTCGGTCACCAGAGAACCGTCAAGCTTCAGAATCTTCACCGTGCTGTTCACGGGCAGACCGGTGATCCGCAGGGATTGATCAACCTCGGGATTGAACGGCTGCGGCGTCACACGAATCCGTTCCGGTTCTTCCTTCGGCCGGATGGCTTCGGTCTGGATCCGGTTCAGACCTGCCGACGTGCCGACGTAGATCTGCCCGGTCTGATCGTCCGGAAGAATCGCCAGCACATCGTTGCTCACCAGAGGCGAATTCGTCACGCTGAATGCGTTCAGCAGTTCGGTTCCATCGCTGGAAAGGAGGAAGACTCCCTTGTCGGTCGCCACCCACTTCCTGTTCAGCGCATCGACGGCGATATCGCGGACGACCACATCCTCCAGCGGTCGCAGTTCCCGGAAGATCGCCGCGTCGGCCCCTTCGGTCGCCACGGTTCCGGGGTTCACCAGAACGTTCGCCCCGCCGGGCGTACCGATCCACAACTCGCCGTCCGGATCGACCAGAAGAGCAGTGACCGTGTTCGACACCAGGCCATGCGAAGTCAGCAGCCGGTGCCACTCCCCCGGATCGTTCAGGTCCGGACCCGGATTGAAGACGAGCACTCCGTCCCGCAAATCCGAGCCGAGCCAGATATTCCCGTTGAAGTCGATCGCAAGCCGGGCAAACGACCGGAGGACGGAGGCGCCGAACGTGTTCGAGGCGGGGAACAGCCGGAACTGGTCTGCTCCGGTCTCCGGATCATGAAGGACCGCAAGCAACGCCGCACCCCGAATGCCCGGTGTGTTGTCCCAGTTCAGGATCCAGGTGATCCCGGTCTCGTCCGGCTGTACGTCGGAGCCGATCACAAAACTTTCGTCGCCGGAAATCCCTTTCAGCGGAGAATTCGTCTCGTTGTAATGCGTGATGGCCACATCCTCTTCCTCCCCCTCCTCCGGCTCGAAGACAAAGAAGCCGTCGCCGAAGGTTCCTCCCCAGACACGGCCGAAGTCGTCGGCGTTGATCCTCCAGAACCTGTCCGATGCCAGTTCGGATCTGGTTCGGGGCGTATAGTTTGTCCATTCCCCTTCGGCCACCGAAAGACGGGCCACGCCGTCCCCGACGATGTCGGTCGCCACCCAGAGATCGCCGTCGGCGCCGAACGTCAGGTC
Source organism: uncultured Ignavibacteria bacterium (assembly GCA_965650895.1). Taxonomy (GTDB): domain Bacteria; phylum Bacteroidota; class Ignavibacteria; order OLB7; family OLB7; genus JAGWAZ01. Next base: position 2,587 of record CBFGQN010000401.1, read on the forward strand.
GGCAAACTTGTTGGCCGAAGGACCGTTCGGCGCAAACGTCTCGACCTCTCCGGGAATAATGCCGTTATCGAACCAGCCATCCAGGTGGACAATCCCGTCCCGCTCCATAGCGGCGACCGGTGTCCCATCGGGAAAGGCCGCCACCGAAACGATCCGGCGTGGAGCCTCTCCCACTTCGGTGAATCCCGATTGCGGATCGTAGGTGAAGAGCCTCGAATCATTGGCCGCCACCATCCCCGAACCGTTCACCGCCAACAGTACTCTTCCCCCCGGTTCTCCCCGCTTCGTAAAGGTTCCGTCGGCATACTCGCAGATGCCGTTGGCCGTTCCGACAAGAAGCATACCATCGAAGAATTCTACCGAGACCGCCTCTTCCTCACCGCAAAGATTCGCACCGGTAAAGACCCGCCAGTTCAGAGGGTCGGCAAGGTTTCGCCCCGACACCGGTGCCGCAGCAAGTCCGAACGGCGTTGTCACCCAGACCGAATCGTTAAAGAAGGCCAGGTCGGTGACTTCACTGTTCGGAGGAATCGTTCCCAGACGCGTCCACGAATCCCGGATCGTGCTGTCGGAGGGATCGAAGACCGCCACACCGAACTGTGTGGTGATATAGACTTTCGCATCGGCAAAGAAGAACCCGGTCACCCCCCGCAGCGACTGCGTGCTCCGGGCAATATCGGTCACATAGGTCCATCCTCCCTCGCTCTGCAGAATCGAAACCGATCCGTCGCCGCTTCCGAAGTAAACATCGCCGCCGACCGGATCGACGCCGATAGCCGCAACGTTCAGCCGCAGAAGACCATCGCTTGTCCGGTAGGTGATAAGCGAACCATCCGACGGACTGAGCCGATAGGCTCCGCCGGTCGAGCCGACCCAGACGTTCTCATCGGAATCGACCGTGACGAACAACGACCTGTCGAGCGCGCTGAAGACATCCCACGATTCGATGATCTGTCCCGGAAGATCGGAAACGGAAAGAAAAAGGAGAGCGGCAAGGGAGAACATCCCCGGCAATCCAAAGAATGATATATCTGCTGATTTCATGTCGAACTTCTTGTGTAGCATGACGTTGAGGGGAGACGGAATTCATCCCCTGTTGGGCTTGCGAAGGAACGTATCGATTTGATCTCCGCAGAACAAGGTCAAAATCCGTCTCTTTTCTCCCGATGGAGGCTTCCCCCGGCGAATATTGTCCGGAACCGGCTCAGTCCTGCCCCCCTTCCCGCAGTCTCTTCAGCAGCGAAGCGGTCTCCACGGCGGTCTGGGCCGCCTCCCATCCCTTGTTCCCCGATTTCAGTCCGGCCCGCTCCATCGCCTGTTCCGAGGAGTCGACCGTCAGGAGACCGAAGCCGCAGGGGACACCGGTTTCCAGCGCAATCCGGGCAATGCCGGAGGCGGCTTCTCCGGCCACATAGTCGAAATGGGGCGTTTCTCCCCGGATCACCGCCCCGAGAGCGACCAGCGCATCATACGAACCGGAGCGGGCAAGCTCGCGAAGAACAACCGGGAGTTCAAAGGCGCCGGGAACGGTGACGACCGTCACGTCGGCATCATCGGCCCCCAGCGTTCGCAGACAGTCAAGTCCCCCCTTCAGGAGCCGTTCGGTCACCGCTTCGTTCCATCGGGTTGAAACGACGGCGACCCGCATCCCCCGTGCGCTCAGGCTCCCCTCAATACGTTTTGTCATGGTAAGACCAGGTTAAGTTCAGGAATCACGTATATCCGACAATAGTCGGCGGCAATAGCCGATAAAGTGATAGGTTTGGAAGAAATTACTGCGATCCGGGCGAGAACGAAAATACGGAGAGTGATTATGTTGCAAATATCGGGTTCTACACGTCGGCTTTCTCTGCTGCCGTTCCTCTTCCTTTTGATCTTCATCGCAACCGGAGGAACGCTTTTCGCCGGTTGTGACGAGAACGAACATCGGAAAGACGTCGGCGACACAGCCGCCGGAACCTCCGGCAC
>CBFGQN010000402.1:0-4535 GCA_965650895.1 uncultured Ignavibacteria bacterium
GCGGACCAGGTGAGGGTGTCGCTGGCGGACAAGCGCGAATTCGAGGCTGAGATGGTGCTCAAGGATTCGCGCTCGGACCTCGCCGTGCTACGGATCAAAGCGCAAAACGAGCGCTTTCCGGCGCTCGACTTCGCGAAGGAGGAGGCCGAGAAGATCTCGCCCATCCGCTTCGTGACCGCGGACGATCCGCCCACGCTGCTGATCCACGGCGACAAGGACGATCTCGTTCCGATTCGCCAGCAACTCCTGTCCCTTCTCATCCCCCTGAAGTTCTCCCTGATTGGCCCGGGCAAACTCCTCGACGAAATCGGCCATGCCGGAAGTGAATCCTCCCACATCCTCGATCACGTTATCCCCAAGATTGTCCAGTCCCGAACGATATCCTCCGGCCAGATCCATCGTGCCGGTCCAGATAGCCATGATTTCCACAAACTCCTCCCCTTCGCCTACCTCGAAATCGAACTCAGTCTCCTCTCCTTCCTCAAGCTCCTTTACCTGCCGCATCTGCTGCGCAAGTTTATTCATCAGGATGCTCCAGCGAACGCGCATCCGGTTCAGCTTCTCCAGATCATTCGGAGCAAGCATCCGGTCGATCGTCTGCTTGTATTCGTTGAGTCGCGGATTCCAGTATTCGGTCAGTCGGGTTCCGGCTTCATCGACAAACTGTCGCTGTATCGGCGTAGCCTCTTCCGGAAGCCACTCGCTCTGGGCCGACAGAGTGGACCACGCCACCAGGCCGAGAAAGGCGGGAAGAAAAAGGGAAGCTATTCGTTGTGTCATCATCATCTCTCCTGTTGATTTCTCATGGTTGTGTTCGATCCCGTCAATCATATTCCGCCACTTTGCACAAGGTGCCGAATCCGATGGAATCGCACAAGCTCTTTTATGGAATGGAGGACTGGTAACGACGAAGTGGAGGAGAGGTTGCAACATCCGGCGGGACTTCCCGCCCAGCTATCGGAAATGCTCCGAAATAATTTCCTGCGCCTCGCCGAATAGCATCCGGTCATTGTCGAAGGCCAGAACGCCGGAGATCTCCGACAGTGAAACCCATCGGACATCGGCCACTTCATGGGAGTGCGTTTGATGACCTATCCCCTGATAACGCATCAGGAACCAGTAGACGGTTTTGTCTATCTCCGTTCCCTTCGTATTAGTAAACCGATAGCGCGTGGTTGGTAAATTTGCTACTATCGTTCCCAGAACTCCCGTCTCTTCCTCTACTTCCCTCAGAGCCGCTTCCTCAGGAGATTCCCCTTTATCGATGTGTCCTTTCGGAAAGCCCCAGCCCTTGTGCCGGTTGTGTTGCACAAGGATGGCCTGTTTCCGGTTGTCAATGGAACGGATAACAATTCCTCCGGCTGCAACTTTACGTTTCACACTTCACAGATATTTGTTATAATTGCCTCGTTAAATTTACTACGTCCATCTATCCATGCATCTTACACATTCGGATTACTCTGTCCACCTGCATTTCATTCCCGCTTACGTACACACAGTCTCCCTCGGAATACATTTCTACAATCTAACGAAACGGAGGAAGAATGGCGAAGGCTAAAAGAAAGCGCCGCACGTTCACGCTGGAAGAGAAGCAGAATATCCTTGCCGAAATTGAGGCGGGAAACAAGTTAGTTGACGTTGCCAAGAAGTACGAGATGCAGCCGGCACAACTGAGCCAATGGAAGGCAAAGTACGGGAAGGGGAGTACAAGGAAGTCGTCGACCAAAGGGGGAGCACGGACGGGACGGAAGGCAAAGGCTGCGCCGACACAGGCGGCCGCCGCGCCGGCTTCGACTCCGGCCGGCAACGGATCGAAGGCTCGGGCCTCGCGACCGGTATCCTCCTCCCGCTCGGCTTCGGCTGCCGGCAGCGCCAGCATTGCCGATCTGGAGCGAATGATCGGTCGCCTGACCGTGGAGAATGCTCTTCTGCGTCAGCAACTGGAAGAGTTGGGAGCGAAGTAACCTCCGCTTTCCACACGATAGAACATCACTGATGTTTGCGTAGATTGAACGCCGGGACATGTTCCCGGCGTTTGTCGTAATTGGGGCATGATACGTTTTCCGTCCGTAAGAGATCGGTCTCATCACCGGTCACTATCATGCCCGTCCTTCCGTCCCGAACTCAAGAGTACAATACAATCCACGTCGTAATGAAATTCAGACTCTGCTATCCGATACTCTTCCTCCCTGCTCTGCTGCTGTTGCTCTCATTGACGGCTCCGCTGACCGCACGCAACCTTCCGGAAGACGGATTGAAGGGAAAGACCCCTCCCTCTTTTCTGGCCGGAACGTTGATTATCAAACTGAAGAGCGGCGTGCCGAACAGTCGGGGATCCATATACTTCGGCATTCCCGAACTTGACCGGCAACTGACACGGATCGGCTTCACCGGCAGACGCCCTCTGTTCCCTCTGGCTCCGTATCGGGGAAACGGACTCTACAAGGATATAGCCGACACCGACCAGGGGTTTGACCGCCTCTACATCCTTTCGATCGCGGAAGATGCCGACATCTACCGGGCAATCGATGCCTTGATGAAAACCGAAATACTGGAATATGCCGAACCATACTTCACGTTCGATGTTCTCTACAGACCGAACGATCCCCGCTTTGCTGAGCAATACGCACTGAATCTGATCAACATCGAAGAGGCATGGGAGGTCACCAGAGGGGATTCCACAATGGCCATCGCCGTCTGCGATGCCGGAGTGGATTGGGGACATGAGGATCTGGCCGGAAACATCTGGACAAATCAGGGAGAGACGGGAACCGACAATGGAGGAAACGACAAGCGGACCAACGGAGTGGATGATGACCGGAACGGCTTTGTGGACGACTGGCACGGATGGGATTTCGTGGGGAATCCGCTGACAGTAAACGCCCTGCAAGGGGGACAATGGAATTCGGATAACGATCCCGCTCCACGCCGCGTGAACGTCTCCGGCTACCGGGGATATCACGGCACCTGGGTGGCCGGATGCGCATCTCCCCACACCGACAACGGGAAGGGGATTGCCGGACCGGGATTTCACACGAAGATTCTTCCGGTGAAGTGCTCGGCCGACTCCCTGGCGACCGGATCGGTGATAGCCGGGTATGAGGGGATCCGTTACGCTGCCGATCTGGGAGCGAAGGTCATCAACTGCAGTTTCGGCGGTTCGATCAATCCGGACTTCGTGCAGAGTCTGCAGACAATTATCGACTACGCCCATGCCAAAGGATCGCTGGTTGTGGGGGCAAGCGGAAACGAGGGGACATTCAACGACCGGACTCCGGTCTTCCCGGCTCATCTGGATCACGTCCTGTCGGTCGGCGCCACAAACTCGAGCGATCAACCGGTCGGCTTTTCCGGCTACGGCGTCACTGTCGACATCTGGGCACCGGGCGTTGGAACGCTGACGAGCGATCTGGGGAACAGCTACGTGAGCGGCAACGTTTCCGGAACGTCCTTCTCCTCGCCGATCGTTGCGGGCGTGGCGGCTTTGGTCTTTGCCGAACACCCGGACTGGGATCCGGATCAGGTGGCGATGCAGATTCGCGTGACGGGTGACCGGCTGAACGGCGGGGGCCCGCTCCGTCACCGGAGACTGAACGCCGAACGTGCGCTGAAGATCAACAGCGATCTTGCCTCCGGCGATTCGGAGAACCTTCCGGGAGTCGGCCTGACGGCATGGGATCTTGACGGCGAGACGGGAGACACGCTGCACGGTCCGGACGACCGCGTCACCGCACAACTGACACTGAAGAACTACCTGGCTCCCACAAAAGCCCTGAACGTTGAAGCCTACCCGAACGGCGAGTTGACGGCCGACCCGGTAGAAGTGGGAGTTATCGGCACGATGGAGACCCAGACGCTGTCGATAGAAGTACGGCTTGATCCGAACAGCAATGTCATCTACTCCGAAGGAGAACTCCAGCTTGTGCTGAAGCTGAGCGACGGAGCGTATGAGGACTACGTGACTCTCTTCGTTCCGGTTGACCTTCCCGGCTGGAAGCAGCAGCTCGACCCGCTGACGCTCAACCCGGGCGTACAGTATGCCGGGGCAAGCATCGCCACGGTCACCCCCCGCACGGCCTGGGCCGTCTCCAACGTCATTCTCAGCCAGAGTCTTCAAATACCGGTTTACTCGCGCAATGTCTCCGGCAACCAGTGGTCCGGACTGCAACAGATCACGATCAGCGGAAGTCCGTTGCAGACGCCGGTCTACACCATCGCCGCACTCGACGCGCAGAGAGCCTGGATGGCCGGCACACCTTCAAGCGGAACGGCAAGCATCTACAACACGACAAACGGCGGGGGAAGCTGGAACAGTTTCAACATCTCTGCGATCACCTCTTTCGTCAACGCAATTCATTTCTGGAACGATGATGAGGGAATACTGATCGGAGACCCGCTGAACGGCAAGTGGGGGATCGCCGTAACGGAAGACGGGGGACAGAACTGGACTCCGGCACCGCAGGCTCCGGCGGCGATGAATTCTTCCGAGTACGGATGGAACGACGCTTTCGAGGTTCAGGGGAGTCATATCTGGT
>CBFGQN010000403.1:0-4514 GCA_965650895.1 uncultured Ignavibacteria bacterium
GGTTGAGACGTCGCGCGACGGCAGGATCTGGGATGGAGATGCCCGCTACAAATACTTCCTTCACGGCCCTGTCAAGCGTGTGGAATTGGGAGATGATGAGGTGCAGGGTATCGATTATACCTATACGATTCATGGATGGACGAAAGGAATCAATCACCCGGCACTAGGACTCGATATTACACAGGATCCTGGCCGGGATGGAACTGCGAATCGGTATGCGGAAGATGCCTTTGGCATGACGGTGGGATACTATGCCGGAGATTTCCATCGGGTCTTCAACATGCAAAGCTCCGGCTTCAACAGTGGAGGAACGCTTGACGGGAATCCGTTGCCTGAAAGCTCATATAACCTCAGTAATGCGACGCATCCGCTCTATAATGGCAATATCAGTACATGGGCAAGCAACATTGTGCCGGCTCCGTTGCCCGGACCGGGAGTGGGAGGACCGAATCTCGCCTATCAACAGTATACCGGCTACCAGTATCAGTATGACAAGCTGAATCGGTTGAGAGTTGCGGAGTTCCTGATCTATGATCCGGTCACTCCGGCATGGAATTACGGTGTGGCGGAGACGAATCCGCCGGTCCCCCCCGCATACTGGCAGATCGGCACGGAATATTCCAGTGAATATCACTACGATCCGAATGGAAACATTCTCGGTCTGAAGCGGCTCGGATTAAGTGCTCCGGGTTCCGGATATAATCCGGAACTTGATGATCTTGCCTATACGTATAACGATTACACATCAAATCAGCTCAAGAGAGTCAACGATGGGTATTTTCCGGCAGCCCAATCTCCCTACTTGCTTGACATGAACGATCAGTTGGTTCCTCCCTTCGGTCCCTGGATCAATTATGTCTATGATGCTCGGGGTAATCTGATGAGGGATGAACAGGAAGGAGTCGTGATTAATTGGAGGCCCGATGGCAAAGTCCGGACAGTCCGAAAGAATATTCTGCAACCCGGAACGACCGGTGGAGCTCGTGTTATTCCCGTTGTCAGTGCCCGGATGGACTATCTCTATGATCCGTTGGGTCAGCGAGTGCGTAAGGTTATCCGGAACAGAGACCAGCAGACATGGTTCAAAGGGGGAACCTGGACAACAACGGAGGGAAACAAGGTTGTGTACTATGTGCGGGATGCGAACGGTGAGGTTCTTGCTGTCTATGAGCAGGAAATATTGGGACACAATCTCAATGAAGAGATGAATGGTGAAACGCCCGATACCGACGGAGATGGTGTTCCGGACTGGATGGATAATTTGCCGACAGAATGGAATGTCGATCAGGAAGATTTCAATCATGATGAGACGGGAGATGCCTGCGATTGGAATCCTGCTCTTGCCCCATATATCGGCAACTGGGTGCCGGTAGTTCCTAGCGGCAATCCTTTCCCACCCCTGCTTCCTTGCGTGCCGGGGCCAATCAATGGAGATCAGGCCATTCCGTTCGGAGAAGTTACTCTGAAAGAATGGATGATCTATGGAGCCGAAGGTCAGGGACGTTTTGTAACGGTCAAACCGAAAGATCCGACAACCGGCACGCATGGTTTGATACGTCTCGGGGAGAATTCCAATCCGCCGATGGCCGAAGGTCTCTACACACGCAATCTGCGTGAGAAGTACTATGAACTGAAAGACCATCTGGGCAATGTCCGGGTAACGTTCACCGACCTCAAGGAGCCGACCGGGGTGCCGGGACAGCTTCCCTTCACTGTGGATATGGCTTCCTATAACAACTACTACGCCTTCGGCATGCTGCAGCCCGGCAGAAGCTGGAGCAGTGATGACTATCGCTACGGCTTTAACGGCAAGGAGATGGATAACGAGTGGTACGGCACAACGCCTCCGGTTGCCGGAATGCCGCCGGAAGGGACGGGGAACAGCTATGACTACGGATTCCGGATCTATAATCCCCGTTACGCGCGGTTCCTGAGCGTTGATCCGTTGGCGGATGACTATCCGTGGTATACGCCGTATCAATTTGCGGGGGATAATCCAATTGCGTTTATTGATTTGGATGGACTGGAGGAAAGTATTCCACTAAAGGTTGGTACTGTAACAACAGTAACACAGGTGAACTCAAGGAATCTCAAAACAAAATTGGAGGGTCTGTTCGGGTTGGCGTCTGCAGGTTTTGTGGGTCCACCTGTTCCTGCTTCCACTATTGGCCTTACTAGAAGTGAGTTTGATCGTATCTTTAATGCAACTACTCTTACTAATATAGAAAGAGGTTTGGATGTGACAAGGCAGGTAGATATCGAATTTACCTTGGGCAATGTGGGCGATGATCTGGGCCAAAGGTCATTTAACTTGACAATAGACGTGAATCTTTTATCTATAAAGCCGAATAAAGATGTAGAAGCGCAAAGGAGTCGGACCTTTGAGGAGACAGTTAGTGTTGCTAAAGATGTTAAGAAAAATCTGGGTGCAAGTCTCGGGGTTTCAGTCGATTTAAAAGTTGTTGAAGTGAACTTAGGAGTAGATGCAAGCCTTGAAATTAGCGAGTCTTTGACGGCCTCGGCAAGCGGGACAGAAGGATTTAGTCAGACTACTTATAATTATTATGGGACTTTTAGTGTGGACTTCCGCCTTGAAGCGACTAGTAGAACCCTTGTTTCAACTGAAAGTGCCTCCGTGCCTGGTAATCCTAGGGCTTCAACCGAGGTGGCTACATCCCCAGTAATCATGACAGAAACTCAAACCCGTGCAGCAGTTTTGCCTGGTACAGGGAATGTCCATTCAGAGACAGCTCTAAGAGGAGAGGAAAATAAGAAGTAATTGTAGATGAATGAAATTGAGATGAAAAAGTGGCGACTTTATACAGCATGTCTACTTGTTATAAGCGCTTGTGGTGTTGTTTTCTGGAGATGTTCTGAGAATGATAGTAGGAGTGCTGTTCAATCCATTGAGTTGTTACTTCGATCTGGTGAGTGGGAACGCTACTCCAGAGGAAGAGAACTTTCATTTGTAGTGTCGGTTGATTGGGAGTCTAATGAAACGATTCGTATCTCAAAGAGGATCCAAAATGAAGTGCAGTCGAAGTTGGGTATTTCTATAAATGATAGCGTTCTATGGCAAACAGAGTTTGGTCGGCTAATAGATGATATATGGGTAAATTTATACAGGGGGAGTGGTGTCCTCCGAGTAGTAGGATTTCCTGAAAAATTGGATGGTTCATGTATCGTTCTGACTGTACGACCCGCTATTTACGGATTGCGATCTATACCATTAGATGACAACGAAAGTTATCCTGTGAGGAGGCTTTTTCAGATTAATCATCTGGGAGGTGTTAAGGTAACAGACGATGTCGAAATAATTAGGGAAGAATATCATTATTTTTGCAAGATCAATCTATCTTTTAGTGTGTTGTATGCGTCTCCAGTAGGCAAGAATAGAGAGATAAATAAAGAAGAGCTCGAATTTTCCATTGATAGTATTGCCGGGTATGTAATTTCTCCATTTGAAATTAAAATGCTTGATTAGGACAATCCAGAAGGAGGAGAAGTTGTAGGCGATTTACTCAAAACTCACGGACATCCGGCGCGATTGCTTCAAGTAACTGAAATTGAACGCCTGGCCAAATTCCATTTCAAACTGCACCATCACCGGGAATCTCCGCAAGTCCGGAGTAGAGCTCCCAAGCAGTTGCGTAGCCAAGGATTTTCCGTGGTCGATTATTGAGTAAATGAACAATGCGGTCGAGCTCTGCTGTACTCAGGTTTGTGAAATCGGTTTCCTTCGGAAAATATCGTCTCAACATCCCGTTGCCGTGCTCGTTGCTCTCGCGTTGCCACGGGGAGTAGGGTTCAGCGAAATAGACCGCACTCTTCAGCTTCCGAGCGATCTGTTCGTGCTCGGCGAACTCCTTACCGTTGTTGACAGTCAGTGTTTCCACCGTGTCGTTGCGCATCAACTGAATGATCGTTGTTGCGGTGCTCTTCGCACCACGATCCGGGAGCTTCTCAACGCGAAGAAACCGGGATCGACGCTCCCAAAGACTCACTAGCGCACTGCGGCTGGCCTTGCCCACGATGGTGTCTCATTCCCAATGCCCGATGTGGCTGCGTCTGTTGACCTCCTCAGGCCGCTGATCGATTATCACCCGATTGCGTAACTGCCCCCCTGCCTTACTGCCATGGCTGTGTGGCCTGCGGCGACGGTGCATACGCAACAGATATCCGTACAGCGCTCCTCCGGCTGCTGCGTCGGCATAGATGTACTGATAGATTGCTTCACAGCAGGGCATTGGCATCCCGTTGCGCCGAGATTGACTGCTGATCATATCCGGAGAATGTCCCTAGTCGAGACGACGACCCAACTCCTTGACTACCGCTGGAGTGAACGCTTGGCGGTGCTGTGATCGCTTCCGTTGTCGATCCCGGGCCAACTTCTGAGCCGCTTCGGCCACTCCAGTCTCGACCGCTGCTTGAGCAGTTGCCCCTTGTAGTTCAGTGAGAACCTGGTGCGCTTGTTTGGGCGTAAAGCCGCCTTCGGAGCTGAGAATTCCAAAGCT
>CBFGQN010000404.1:0-4487 GCA_965650895.1 uncultured Ignavibacteria bacterium
AGAGATCGACTGCGTGAGGAGTTGCTTCCTTTTATGGAAGAAGAGTAACGGCTCCGGACTTGTATCTTCCGGAGCCGGAGTGGACCGAAACAGATGCGGTTCGGTCCGATCATCAACGAATTGATATTGACTATTGAACGTTTTTGCCGATTTGCACTGACAAATGAGCTATATACTCACAGAGAACGAAAAAGTTCTTCTCTCGGCCTATCATGACGGAGAGTTGAGCGGTTCGGAATTTGCCGACGCCGAGAAGTTATTGCAGAACTCGGCAGAGGCTCGAAGATGGCTTCGGGATGCCGGCACGGTCGGGAAGCTTTCGAGAACTTCCGTGGTTCGACCCGGGGCAGCTCTCCGGTCGAGCAAACTGACCGGTCAGGCCATCGCTTCGGTTGCCTCCCGTCGGGGAGGGCTCGGCACCTTTTCGAATATGGTCCACTCCCCGTGGAGTGCTGTCGGGGCTGTTGGACTCTTGCTGGCCGGCACCATGCTTCTGACCGATCCGTTTTCTTCCGAAGGAGAAAAGAAACGCCCCCTATTGGCGGGTCTTGCCGGGACAACGGAGATCCTCTCGATCGGTCCTGAAGAGGAGGCCGTTTCGGTCATCCCTCCGATCACGCCCTCCGATCTGGCCGGATTTGCGTTGGAGGGGAGATTGCCGATGAATTCCGAGCGGACGGAATATCTTGCTCTGGCTTCCGGTGAGATATCCGACGAGCAGGCACTTCTGGAAATCGAAGCCGGTCTCGGCTCTCTGGAGAGGAATCGCCTGCGGACTCTGGATTCATTAACGGAACTTCTCCGCACTGCCGTGTTACGTCGTGGGGGAGATGCCTATGCGGTTCGTCCTGATCTTCCGACACTTCGTCAGGAAATGATTGAACAAATACAAACGGCTCCTCTCTCCTCGGCAACCAGTACCCGGCTTGAAAAGGCCCGGCTGGAGTCGAAACGGAGTCAGGAGGAGGTTGCCGATCGCCTCGCAGCGGAGATGGCACGGATGCGTGAAGAATTGATGGCCGGAGGGCAAAGCCCCTATGTGGAGATTCAGGGGAGTGCGCTGGTGGAGGGACCGACCGGGGAGGGGAAGAAGGAGTTGAACTTCATGGCGATCGGTAAACGCTCGCGGCTGGTCATCCTGAATCCGGCGGGAGTCGAAGTCCGTGAAAAGAATCCGACGATTGCCGCGGCCTTGACGCCGGCGGTCTCCCCCCATCGACGCAAATCCGTTGCCCGGGAGACCAACTCCGCCAAGGGGCGTGAAGACGCGACCGGGCTTTCAATTCAAAGCCCACAGGCAACCGGAACCCAATCGGAAGAAGGATGGCGGAATGAAGTAACGGATATCTTCATGGCCGACGTGACGATTACCCTCAGTCTGACGCGAGGCCAGGTGATCATCAGCGATGATGTGACCTCAACCTGGACTTCTCCGATTCTTGAGGTGGGGGAAGAAGAGGCCGAGACGTTTTACGGGTTCGGGGCCTATCTCACAAAACTGACCGACAGTCTGAATGCAACCGTCAGTCGGATCGTTATCGACACCGCTACCTCGGCCCGCGACCGCGCGGAGCGGATCCTTCGCATCCAGGATGAGTATCGTCGGAGAGTTGAGCGGATGATTGAACGGATGCATCGGTATCAGGAAGAGGAGCGGGTGGACTCGGTACAAAATAATGAAGATGATGCGGCAGATGTGGAGGGGGGAGATAACCGGATCAAATTTGAAGAGTACGGGGTTCACGAGAACCGGACGGAGGAAGAATCGGCTCACGTGACTGTTCCCTGTCCGGCGTGGGAGGATTGTTCGGGCGTTTCATAGGGAGGGGGGGAATAATACGACACAGCAACCAAAAGGAATATAGTCTATAGTGCCGGTTCTCTTCGCAGGGAACCGGCACTGTTGCATTCGGGGTGTTCAAAAAGATTCCTTCGGACTCCGGCAACTTTAGGTCAGTTCCGGACGTATCGGTCGGCCGTCAGGAGGTTCAGGTTGTCATGTACCATCATATCAGGACAGAGGAGGAACAATTATGGCGCAATTGCTTGTGACGAACACCGAAACCGTTCCGGGAAAGGAAGTTGTGGAGATTCTGGGAATTGTCTACGGCAATACGGTCCGGGCCAAACATCTCGGCAAGGATATTCTGGCCGGCTTCAGAAACCTGCTGGGAGGAGAGATTTCCGAATATTCCGAGATGCTGACCGAAGCTCGCGACCGGGCCACCGAACGGATGGTGGAAGCTGCCCGGGATCTGGGGGCCGATGCCGTATTGAACGTCCGCTACACCACCAGCGCGATCATGCAGGGAATGTCCGAGGTCCTTGCATATGGTACGGCGGTCAAGCTCGGTTGATGTCGATGTCACTGGTGACTCTTGGTCACTACAGACCCTCCAACGTGCCGGGCGTGGTTCCGCATCTTCCCTCTTAACAGTTCCTAACGCTGATCACTCTTGATTTTTCCTCTGCGAATCGACTATCTTTGCACTGTTAGCACTCTCAATGACAGAGTGCTAACGTTTTTTTCGAAACGGCTGCATTTCAAGCTTTTATCATATCCATTATATCAATCTTAGTGAAGGAGCATTACCATGAATCTGACACCGCTTCATGACCGTGTGATTGTCAAGCCGACGGCTGCAGAAGAGAAGACTACCGGCGGCATCATCATTCCCGATACCGCTCAAGAGAAACCACAGCGGGGAGAAATCGTTGCCGTAGGGGAAGGAAAGGTAGGAGATGACGGATCGAAGCAGCCTCTGGCCGTCAAGGTCGGCGACAACGTCCTGTACGGCAAGTATTCCGGGACGGAGGTTCAGATCGACGGGGCGGACTATCTGATTATGCGTGAGTCGGACATCTTTGCGATCGTCAACGGCTGAGAGAGATGAGGAACGACGTCGTCACTCCCGACTTTGAGGCGGGGAGACGGCATTTGCGAGAGAATACGATCATCAATCAACTACTAAACTATTTATACTATGGCTGCAAAGCAGATTGAATTCAATACCGACGCCCGTGCTGCACTGAAGCGCGGAGTTGACAAGCTGGCGAACGCCGTGAAGGTCACGCTGGGTCCGAAGGGACGGAATGTCGTGATCGACAAGAAGTTCGGCGCGCCGACCGTAACCAAGGACGGCGTGACGGTGGCGCGGGAGATCGAGCTGGAGGATGCGATCGAGAATATGGGGGCCCAGATGGTCCGCGAGGTCGCCTCGAAGACCAGCGATGTTGCCGGCGACGGAACCACGACCGCAACGGTTCTTGCCCAGGCGATGATTCGTGAAGGACTGAAAAACGTGACCGCAGGGGCCAATCCGATGGACCTGAAGCGGGGTATCGACCTGGCCGTTTCGAAGATTCGCGAGGGACTGAAGGAAATCTCGCGTGAGGTTGAGGGGCAGAAGGAGATCGCCCAGGTCGGCGCCATCTCCGCAAACAACGACAACGAGATCGGCCGGTTGATCGCCGAGGCGATGGAGAAAGTGGGGAAGGACGGCGTGATCACCGTCGAAGAGGCGAAGGGGACCGAGACGACGATGGAAGTGGTCGAGGGTATGCAGTTCGATCGCGGCTATCTCTCTCCTTACTTCGTCACGAATCCCGACTCGATGGAGACGGAGCTTGATAACCCGTATATCCTGATTCACGACAAGAAGATCGGTGCGATGAAGGATCTGCTGCCGATTCTGGAAAAGGTTGCCCAGGCCGGGCGTCCGATCCTGATTATTGCCGAGGATGTCGAGGGTGAGGCTCTGGCGACGCTGGTCGTCAACAAGCTGCGGGGTACGCTGAAGGTTGCCGCAGTCAAGGCTCCGGGCTTCGGCGATCGTCGCAAGGCGATGCTCGAGGACATTGCCGTTCTGACCGGCGGTACCGTAATCAGCGAGGAGAAGGGCTACAAGCTGGAGTCGGCCTCGATCGATTACCTCGGTACGGCCAAGCGCGTGGTGATCGACAAGGACAACACAACGATGGTTGAGGGAGCCGGAGCCGGTGACGAGATCAAGCGTCGTATCGGCGAGATCAAGACGCAGATCGACAAGACGACGAGCGATTATGATCGCGAGAAGCTGCAGGAGCGGCTGGCGAAGCTCTCCGGTGGTGTTGCCGTTCTGAAGATCGGTGCGGCGACCGAGGTGGAGATGAAAGAGAAGAAAGCTCGTGTCGAGGATGCCCTGCACGCAACCCGCGCCGCCGTTGAGGAAGGAATCGTACCGGGTGGCGGCGTTGCCTTTATCCGCGTGCAGAATCGCCTTGACGGGCTCAAGGGGGAGAACGAGGATCAGACGATCGGTGTGAACATCGTGGCCCGCGCCATCGAGGAGCCGATTCGCCAGATTGTGGAGAATGCCGGTCTGGAAGGTTCGGTTGTCGTTGCAAAGGTCAAGGAAGGGAAGGATGACTTCGGCTTCAACGCCTATAATGATGAGTACACGAACATGTTCGAGGCGGGCGTGATCGATCCGACGAAAGTCTCCCGC
>CBFGQN010000405.1:0-4444 GCA_965650895.1 uncultured Ignavibacteria bacterium
AGACGATCATTCTCTCCCTCCAGATCGATTCCCTGTACAACCTCATTCCAGAGTTCACTCTGTTCTTCGGGAGTCGGCTTTGCTATCTCAATGGAGAAGAGAGAGCGATGTTCCGGATCACGCTTCAATCCGCCGAAGATGAAGATCAGTCCCCGGATCTCTTCGATGGTCCGGAGCACAATGTCGGTGCGTCCCTCATCTTCTTCCTTCAGGTCCGTACAGTCAATCGCCAGGGCCAGCGAATGGAGTCCTGCATCCCGTTCCCAGAGTCGGCAGAAGAGTTCGAGGTCGGCCGGGGAGCCGGGAATCGACCGGGCCGGAATCGACCGGAGGCCCAGGCCGAGACCGGCCGATGTCCGCGCCGCAATCGTGCGGATTGCCGGGCCGTCCTCGCCGTGTAGCCGGATGATCGGAAGGGGATCGCGTTTGTCCGCATACCGCTTCAGTAGGGCCGTGATTTCCTCAAGCCGGATCGACTGCGAAGAGGGGAGAGGATCTTCTCCGACAATCGGCGTCGTAAGACTCAGAAGACGTTCGTCCGGACAGGGGAGGCCGACGAGATAATGGAGCAGCGGTTCTTCAATCCTGAGAGGGCTGGTTGTCAGCACATCGCCGGATCCGACGTCGATCAATCGCCAGCGGCGGAGCGTGCCGACCGGAGAGACGGCATTCCAGTCTCCCTCTTCAAGGACGACCAGAGCAAGACTGAACGTCGGCGGCATCATCCCGAGTGCGCGGCAGGTTTCGGCAAAAGAGGAATCGAGTTCCGGTCCGGCGCAGAGCAGGAGCAGATCCCGCTCGAACTGTGAAAGACCGAAGAGCGTGCCGATCCGGTCGAGCGTCGAGGGGGCCGGAAGCTCTTCGCGGGTCAGCCGCAGTCGTTCTTTCGCCTCCTCTCCGTCCCCGTCTTTCCCTTCGCTTTCTGCGAGACGGCGACGGAGTCTGTCGTGCAGCACGGCAAGAGCGGCGTGCAGATGGCGACGGTTGGCCTCATACCAGAGAATATGTTCTTCGTGTCCGGGCATTTTCGTTCAGTTCTGGAATCCGATCTTCAGGGTATTCTTCAGGAATATGGTGCAGAGGTCATTGTATGGTGATGTTCGGTTTTTCGTACCGACCCTCTGCGTCGGTCTCAAGTAGACTTTCGGCTCCGTCGATCTGAACTCGTACCAGATATTTTCCCGGTTCGACTCCGGTAGTCGGAAAGCTCAGCGTTGCCGACGGCGGATCGGCGGCGGCGCGGGGGAGGGCTTCGATAACGTAGGAAGGGAGTGACGTCCCTTCGGCACCGTTCAACAACAGGATCCCCTGCTGAAGCGGTTCGACATCGGGTTTGATCACAATGTCCAGATTCGAGCCGACGGTGACCGGAGAGGTCGGAACTTCCGGGATGGGACGGAGGACCAGAGGGAGAACATTCGATGTCTGAGCGGTGCGGACCGATGTCCCGTCTCCGGGGATCATTCCGACGCGGTGGATCACCTGAACCGGCAACACGCCCGCCTGAAGATCGGCTGTCGACAGATCGACGATGATTTCCGTGTCGGACAGCTTCTCCGGTACGATCTCAGCTTCCCCGATCCGTATCCGGACATCCTCCCCCTTCAGTCCCGATCCGATAATAGCCCCCTTGTCGGCGATTGTGATCGCCGGGTTTTGCGTTCCGTTTTTCAGAATCTTCTCGATCACCATTTTCCCGAAAGGGACGACCCGGATAGCGGCATGCCCTACCGGAAGCGCCTGACCCGGCACCGATTTCGATTCCAGCAGGACAACGGAGCACTGGAAGGCGGTCGAGAGGGTGTAAGGAGTCTGAGGGAAGATCGACCAGAGCTTTGACAGATCCTCAAGTGAAAGCGGGGTGGGCGTAATGCGTATCTCGGCAGCTTCATCGTTCCGGCTGAGGATCGGATACTGATGAAGCGTAAGCATGGTCTCCGCCAGAAGTTCCTGCGCTCTGATCTCCTGGTCCTGACCGCTTCCGCTTCCGTAGAAACTGACGAGATAGTGCAGATCAAGCGCCACGGACGGCTTGCGGAGCAGCGAGCCGTCCGAGCGTCTGGTCTGCAGGTCTTCGTTCCGAAGAGATGTGTTGTGCGTTGCCTGATACAGGTAAAGATTGATGCGTGGGGAGCCGGCGGAGGCGTTGGCCTCCGGTCGCAGCGTTGAAACGGTGGTGCCGTATCCCACTCTTCCCGCAACTCCGGTCAGGACGTTTCTGAGTCGCGTCGTTACCTCGGCGATACCCGGCAGATTGCTCATCGGTCCCTCCTTCCGTATTCCTTCAGGAATTCTCCGAGCGAGATTCCGGCAAAGGGGGGCTGCGGTCTGTTTCGGGTGCCCGGCGAAGCCGGTTGTTCCCTTTTCTGCTCGGCAATTCCTCTGACTTCTATCCGCCCTATCGTCACATTGATCGTGCGGGAGGATACGAGATCAACGTCTTTTCGCCGTGATCCCCATCTTTCGGAGGGAGAGAAGGTCAGAGGTTCGGTTCTCTGTTGCAAGGCGTGATGTTCCGGAACAAGCAGAGAGTGATGCGGTGAGATCGTTTCGGTTCTGTCCGTGTGTTCTCCTGCTTTGGTCTCCGATTCATTGGAAATGATGAGAGAAATATCTTTCTCTCCTTTGATCGCCATCGTCTCCCCGGTTCTTTCCGCCATTCTCTTTCTTCCTCCTTCAGCGATATCGATCCGGTTGTCCGGCCCGGTCTCTGCCGAAGAGAGAGGGGGGGGGCGATCAGGCAACGGTGCCGGTTGAAGAAGGGGAAGGGGGGAAGTTCCGGAAGTCGTTTTTCTTTTCGACTCGGCTGTGAATGTCTTTACCTCTTTCCCCTGTTGCCGGGTCGGAACTTGTCTCTCCGGAGATACAGGGGCAAGAGGAGGAACATGCCGAACAACCGACGGCTCTGCTGTTCTCGATCCGATTCCGTTCAACGACGGCACAGCGTGAGGTTTTTCCGGTCTTTCTCCATATCCTCGTTCCATCGCTTCCGCGAGGTCCTTTCCCCTTCCGTCCGGCAACGGTTCGGACGGAAGCCGGATTGATCCGGGTTCAGTGACGGGTGGAGTCGAGGTCGGGGATTGAAGAGAAGTGTAATGGGGAGATGCGAGGGGCGCAAGGGGAGGTTCCGCCGTATCGGTTCTATAGGCAGAGAGTGCAGGGGCCGGGATTTCGGTCCGTTGTAACCGGCCGCGGGAGATGCTCTTCGGTTCGACCGGAGAATCCGAACCGAGAAGCCGTTGCGACAGATATGTGAGAAAGTCGGGCATTAGTAGAGCATAGTGATGTAGGTCCGTCGCCGCTGCGGGGTCATGGCGAGGATGGTCTCCTCGTCCCATCCGTATGCTGAGGCCAACATGTGTACCTCCTGCAGCAGGACTTTTGCCTCCGACGCCAACTCGAACCAGAGCCAGGAGAGAATGTCGAGCGGGGCGTTCCACGTGTTCCGGCATTCCGGGCAGAGGAGATTGAGACGTATGTCGGCCAGCGGATCGAGTTCTTCCATTCTGCGGGCCAGAGCCGATATGATCTCCTCGGTCAGGGGAATACGTTCTTCCCCGTCCGACAGGCAGCGCTCGGCAAGTCGCCGTCGGGCTTCGTCTTCATCGGTTGCGTCGATCACCGCGGCCAGGTCGCGACTGTCCGGAAGCCGGAATGACGTGCGCTTCCCCTCTTCAAGCGTGATAAAGGGTTCCTCCCTTTCCGGTTCCGTTCCGAGCAACGCATCAATATCCAGTTCGAACTCCACCTGTTCGTTGCAGCGGGGACATCGGGAACTTCCTTCCATTCTTTTTCCGAAGAGTCCCCTGCGGATCTCCAGAAGAATCGTATCCCGCCGTCCGACCGGAAGGGAGACCAGTTCTTCCCACGTCAGTTCGGGACGGACAAGAGCAAGGAGGGCAAGCCCCCGGTCTATCGGGTGAATCGCTGTTCCCCGTTCCCAGAGATCGATGATCTGTGATGGTGTGAGGCATACCATCGGCGGATTACTCCGGTTCGGTAAACGACTGTTCGGTCGGCTCGCTTACTTCGTAGTCCCGTTCCCAGCCTTCATTCTGAAGAGTAATCGACTGGATGGCGACGGCGTTGCCGTTGGCGTCGAGATCGGGCAGAGCGGTGAACTCCGAGACCCAGCAGCGGTAGACCTTGTAGGCGAGCGCAACCTGACCCGTCTCGTTGTACAGTTCGATGATGATATCCTTCCTGAAATCCTTCAGCGAAACTTCGGTGCCGAGACCGGAGCCGTAGTTCCAGACCTTGTTGGCCCATTGCTCGAACTCCTTGTCGTGCGTGACGCCCCGTTCCAGAAGGATTGCCTCGTACTTGGTCGGACCGGGAGATTTTCGCTCGGTGCTCGGGTCTCCTCCTTCCCGATGGGTGATCGGCTCGTTCGATCGTTTCAGTGCCCCGACCTTGCTGACGCCCGCCACGTAGCGGCCGTCCC
>CBFGQN010000406.1:0-4428 GCA_965650895.1 uncultured Ignavibacteria bacterium
CTTCAGCGCAAAGGCTTCATGACTTTTGCCCTCCGGAACGCTCCATTCTTTCCGGAACATCCTGATCACCCGATCCTCCCCCGGAAACAGGTTGACGCAGCCGAGTTGACGCTCGCCGAGATTGAAAAAGGGGGGAGGCTCGCGGAAGCGATTCAGCGAATCTTCCCGGAAGATGCCGAAGATCAGATCCTCCGGGTGCTCACCGATCAGCGCGGCCAGCATTGCGTCTCCTTCCGGGGCGTCGGGACGAACGTCCTCGATCAGGAAGTCGACGGCGACGACGCGGGGGGAACATTCAAAGAGGGCCAGCAGGTACTGACTCAGCAGAGCCCGATCCACCCGCTGTTTCGCGTCGAGGATTTCCGGTCCGTAGGTCAGGACAACGATGTTCGTGTCGATCGGAAGTTCTCCCCGCGTGGTCACCACGAAGTCCGAAAAGGAGTCGTCGTTGACCGTCGACTCCACCACTTCGAGTTCCGGAAGGTCGCCGATGAAAAGAGTAAGCAGGGCCATGACGACCGCGCAGAAGAGCAGCTCCGCGATTCGTCGCGCGGGGAGAAGGGGACGGAAGCCTTTGATCGTTGCCGACTTCACTTCAGATAGCCTTCCACCATGATATCCTCGCCCACAAGTTCGGTACTGTGAATGTTGACGACGGTTGCTTGATCCAGTCGGTCAACCGCCATTCGCTGGAACGATTTGATCCCGTGTCCCAGAAGTTTCGGTGCGATGAACAGGATCAGTTTGTCGGCAAGGTTCTCGGCGATCATCGTGTCGATGACCGCCGCCCCCCCCTCGACCAGCACCGACGCCAGATTCATCCGGCCGAGCCGGTCGATCACATGATCGAGGCGCAGATTCTCCGGGTTCCCCTCAACCGGAATGCTTTCGACGCCGATGCCGGCATCCCGCAGTTCATGTGCCCTCGGGACATCACTCATATCCTCGCCGATGAAGACGGTGGTCATCTCCCTGAACTCGTCGGTGAAGAGTTTCAGGTGGGGGGGGAGTTCCAGCGACCTGTCCAGAACGATCCGTTTCGGAGCGTAATGGATTGCGTCGTTGCGAACCGTCAGCGAAGGATTGTCGTGGAGCGCCGTTCGGGTTCCCACCAGAATCGCATCGGATCCGGCCCGCAGATGGTGGACGTATTGGCGGGCCATCTCTCCGGTGATCCATTGCGATTCCCCTCCGGGGAGTGCGATATAACCGTCGAGCGACTGGGCCACCTTGATCGTGATGAAGGGCTTACCGGTCTTGATGAAATGGATCCAGGCTTCGTTCAATCGTTTCGCCTCGTTCTCCAGCACACCGACCACCACTTCCAGTCCGGCCTCACGCAGACGTTTGTTCCCGCGACCGTTGACCAGCGGGTTCGGGTCGCGCATCGCCGTCACCACCCGCCCGACGCCGGAGGCGGCTACCAGGTCGGCACAGGGGGGAGTCTTCCCCATGTGACTGCACGGTTCCAGCGTCACGTAGAGCGTCGCCCGGCTCAGGTCCCGCCCGGTTGCCTGCCGCAACGCCTCCGCCTCTGCGTGTGGTCCGCCGAACTTCTGATGGTATCCCTCGGCGATGATCGTACCGTTCTCGTCGGTGATCACCGCGCCGACCATCGGGTTCGGACTGACTTTCCCCCGTCCGCGCGAGGCAAGTTCAAGTGCCCTGCGCATCCTGACGCGGTCGTATTCCAGGTGCCCTGTTTGTTGTTCGTTCATATATGCGTCTATGTCCGGCGGCTATCGTCCGCCCCATTCAAATTCCTTCCGGATCGTGTAGGGAGTCGGTTTTGCCGGAATCGTTCCGACGATGGTATAGGTGCCTCTCCTTGCCGGCGTACCCGACCGGGTATTCCCGTTCCAGAACACCTTGTAGGTTGCCGTCTCGCCCACATCATCCGGCTCGACCTTGCCGATCGCCTGTGTGAAGGACTTGCCGTCGGAAGAGGACCAGATCGATATCGGCCCTTCATAGATTTCAATCCGGTGCGTTTCGCTTGTCGGCAGTTGTTCGGTGACCGGCGGCTCTTTCACCCGTCGGGCCTTCAGAATGAACTCGATCCCTCCGGACTTTTCCTCGGGATCGAGCGTCAGGACGATCGGATCCGATGCGATCATCTCCGGAAGTGTGGCCACCACTTCTTTCAGCCAGGTACCCGACTCGGTATTGATCAGCGTGACGAGTCGGAATCTGTGCGGTGCGGCTGCATCCGGTTTCCAGGTCGTTCCGGCCGATGCCATGATCGATGTCGCCCGTCCCCCCAGTCCGCTCCGGGTGATGTCGTCGGTATAGAGCGAATCGATCCACTTCCCGTCGGTATCGAAGACGATGAAGCTGAAGGACTTCAGCTCGGTAATCGTTCCGAGGCGCATGGAACGTTCCCGCTCGCCGACGCCGATCAGTACTCCCAGATAGAGCGTCCCGTCATCGTTCGGCTGCACAACGATTTCGGGGTTCAACCCCGCAATGCCGGTGTCCAGATCATAAGGGGTCAGTCCGATCCGTTTCAGATAAGAGTTTCCGACCGTACTCTCCTTCGATCCCCCGCAGGCGGAAATGCCGATCGGGAGGGAGAGTGCGGTGAGCAGAAGAATCGCGGATATATAACGTGTGTTCATGGCGGTATTTGAGAAGTCTGTGTGAGAGAGTCGGAACAATTGTCGGCAATCGGCAATGCATGGACATTGCACGGGTCGCAGAATGCCGCAACGGGAAGGGGGCTACTCGATTCCGGCCTCGCTTTTCAGTCTGACCAGGAGTTCAAATCCCTTCCTCGTAATTGCGTATACGTGCTGTATCTGGCTTTTGCCCTGTGTGTTGCGAAAGTACCGATTCTCTGTTGCCAAGTACCCGTGAAGATGGAGTTTCACATGGGCCTGCCGTCGTTCCGCATAACTGAAGTGTACTCCCCAGAATCCTCCCCGCTCATCGGAGTCACGTGTAAAGACCTCGGCGTTGTACAGAATGTCGAAGACAAGGACAACGCCGAGGCTTTGCAGCTCCGGAGGGAGAATTTCGGTTCTCCCCGCAATGGAATTAAGTCGTTCAATTTCTATCGATCGAATCGCCATACCTGCGCAACACACACTTTGCTCAGTTGATTCCCGCCGCCTGCTTCAGCCGACGCAGGAACTCGATACCGCTGTCGTTGGTCTTCCAGCCGGTCTCGGCGATGTCGTCGGGAATTCCGTCGTCATCGATATCATCCTTCTCGATGTCGACGAACCCTTCCCAGCGTAATTCCCGGACGGCGTTGACCAGTTCCTTGTGGTCGACCCCCGGGACATCCTTCAACGGCTCTGCACTGAAAAATCGCTGGCTGCGACCGTTCTCCAGAATTGCCGCTATCAACGGCAGACTGTGGTCGCGCAGACGCAAGGGGATCAACTCCTCCTGCGTTGCGATGGCGTTCAGTTTGTCATGCTGTTCCTGTGTGAACATGGCGGTTCCTCCTGTTTTATTTGCGGGGTGTGTAGTTCCCTGAGTCGGTTTGTTCACTTTGCGGTATAAATATACCTGATGATTCATGGGGTATGGAGAACCGCAAAGCATCTTTTCCTTTCGAGGGTCACGGGGCGCTTGTCCGGTTCGGCAACATACCGGAGGAGACCGATAAAGACCAACGGTACAAGGACGAAATCATGTCGATACGGTTCCTGCCGTTGCCCCTCAACATCTCTTCTTCCATCTCTTCCCGTCCCTTTTGCTATCTGAGAACATGGTGGTTTCGGAAATGGAGTTGTAGGTATGCAAAGATCATCGGCTCGAATATAACGATGCCGGTCGTAATTTCCCCAGTCCATGAGTATTCATCAGCACTATATGCGCCTTGCCCTTCAGGAGGCTGAGAAGGCATTGACTCGGAATGAAGTGCCGGTTGGGGCAATTGTGGTCGGAAACGGAGAAATCGTCGGCAGAGGGGAGAACCGGACGGTAAGGGAAGGGGACCCGACGCTCCACGCCGAAATCGTCGCGATCCGCGACGCCTGCCGGAATCTTCAGGTCGACCGGCTCGAAGACTGCGCACTCTACGTGACGCTGGAACCCTGCCCGATGTGTGCCGGAGCGATTGTCCTGGCCCGCCTCCCGCACCTCTTCTTCGGAGCCTGGGACGCCAAGGCCGGGGCGACCGGGACGCTCTACACCATCACGACCGATCCCCGGCTGAACCACCGGGTGGAGACGCACGGGGGAGTGCTCGATGCGGAGTGCGCGGAAGTTCTGCAGCGGTTTTTTCGGGGGAGGAGAGGGGGGGAGTCGGGAGTCGGGAGTCAGGAGTCGGGAGGGTGAATTGTCGAATGGCGATTGTCGATTTGCGAATGATACACCACACCGCACTTCGAATCAATCGACATTCGCCAATCGGAAATCGGCATTCCTTCTGTCAAGGGGCAAAGGAGTCGGGAGGGTGAATTGTCGAATGGCGAA
>CBFGQN010000407.1:0-4418 GCA_965650895.1 uncultured Ignavibacteria bacterium
ATCCTCCTTTTTTAAAGCTTCCACGACGAATGAAGGGTTACCTTTGAATGCCGGTTCCGATACCTCCCTCCCCTTTTTGAATGTTGAATTTTCCATTTTGAATGACCATGAACCTTGATGTTCTCAACACAAACGGCGCCAACGGCTCTTCGTCGGCCGACGCTGAAACTTCCCGTCCGATGGTCGTCGCCCCGTTCAGGAGGCGGAAGACCCGTCGGGTGATGATCGGGAATATCCCGGTGGGGGGGGACGCACCGGTATCGGTGCAGACGATGACCAAGACGAAGACGGCCGATGTGGAGGCGACGGTTGCGCAGATCAAACGGTGCGAGGAGGCGGGGGTGGACATCGTCCGGGTGACCGTCAACGACAAACATGCGGCCGAGGCCATCGGAGAGATCGTCAAGGGGGTCAACGTCCCGATCGTCAGCGACATCCACTTCAACCACGTCTTCGCCCTGAAGGCAATCGAGTCGGGCGTGGCGAAGGTCCGGATCAACCCGGGAAACATCGGCAAGGTGGAACGGATTCGGGAGGTGCTGGAGGCGGCAAAGGATAAAGGAGTACCGATCCGCATCGGCGTCAACTCCGGATCGCTTGAGAAAGACATCCTGGAAAAGCACGGCTACCCGACCGCCGAGGCCCTGTTCGAGAGTGCGATGCGCCACGCCGAGATCTGCGAGAACGCCGACTTCCAGGATGTGATCATCTCCGTGAAGTCGACCGACGTCCGACTGATGATCGAGGCCTACCGGCTGATCGCCGCGCGGACCGACTATCCGCTCCATCTGGGAGTGACCGAGGCGGGGACGCCCCGGGTCGGGACGATCAAATCGGCGGTCGGCATCGGCTCGCTCCTCTCGGAGGGAATCGGCGACACGATCCGCGTCTCGCTGACCGATGAGCCGGAGAAAGAAGTGGAGGTCGGCAAGGAGATCCTCCGTTCGCTCGGTCTGGCCTCACGCAGCGTCGAGATCATCGCCTGCCCGACGTGCGGCCGACTGGAGATCGATCTCTTCAAGGTCACGCGCCAGCTTGAGGATGCGCTGAAGGGCTACAAGAAGCCTGTGAAGATCGCTCTGCTCGGCTGCGTGGTCAACGGACCGGGAGAGGCATCCGAAGCCGACATCGGCATCGCCGCCGGGAAAGGGATCGGCATTCTCTACCGCAAGGGAGAAGTGGTGCGGCGGATCAAGGAGGAGGAGATCGTGCAGACGATCATCGAGGAGGTGGAGAACTTCCAGCCGGAGGAATCGGCCCACCCGACGCACTGAGAGAAGCCCGACACAATCACCCTTCAGCA
The DNA here is from genome assembly GCA_965650895.1 of uncultured Ignavibacteria bacterium. Classification (GTDB taxonomy): domain Bacteria; phylum Bacteroidota; class Ignavibacteria; order OLB7; family OLB7; genus JAGWAZ01. The sequence continues at coordinate 1,304 of CBFGQN010000407.1, forward strand.
TCAATGCTCCGCCCCTCGGTATTCCATCGAGGGGCGGTTTCCGTTACCCCCGTTCGCTTCTGTGCTTATCCTGCCGACCCTGCAAACCTCCCGACTCTGTAGTCTTTTCCCTCTCGGTCATCCGGCAGAAGATGCCCCCCCGGACTGATCTTTCCGGCATCGAACGCATGTATTGGGCAACGCCCGCATGATCTTCACCGTTGCCGACGATCAGGGCCCCCTGTCTCTCATCAGTCGGAAACGATCGAACGAACCCACCTTTTGCCGGTGGCCGCACCGGCAAAAAAGGATAACGTCTTCCCCCCTGCTGATCGGATACACGGCCCCGAAGTATGACCTGCGTCATTGTTCCCCACCTCGATCTCCCATAGCTTTGGACCAGTCGGCATTTCATACCGGACCGGCCGACGACACGGCACAGCAAACAATTTTCTGAAACACCTGCTGGAACGGAACATGGAATATTGCATTCCCTTCAACCGGATCACCCTCGCCTCACAACCCGCAGTGGGAGGAAAAAATGCCTCGCTGGGGGAAATGATCCGCCATCTCGCTCCGAAGGATATTCATATACCGGACGGTTTTGCCGTTACCGTGGATGCCTACTGGAAGTTGGTGGAAAGCAACGGCATTGCCGACACTATGGCGATCCTGTTGTCCGACCTGGACAGACAGGATTATTCCAATCTCCGCGAAATCAGCCGGAACATATGCCGGCTGGTTCTGGATGCAACGATGCCGGAGGATGTTCGCGATGCCGTTGTGGAGGCGTATCGGAAGCTGGCGACGGAACTCGGCCGGACCCCGGAGTTGGCCGTCCGCAGCAGTGCAACCGCCGAGGATCTGCCGACCGCCAGTTTTGCCGGACAGCAGGCAAGCTATCTGAACATCGTCGGCGAGGAGGAATTGCTGGAGGCTTGCCATAACTGTTATGCCTCCCTGTTTACGGAACGGGCAATAAAGTATCGGGAAGATCAGGGATTCGATCACATGAAGGTTGCCCTCTCGATCGGCATACAGTTGATGGTCCGTGCCGACCGTGCCTGTTCAGGCGTTGCATTTACCATCGACCCCGAAACAGGTTTCGACAAGGTCATTGTCATTTCAGGAGCGTGGGGACTGGGTGAGAACGTGGTTCAGGGGAGCGTGAACCCGGACGAGTTTATCCTCTACAAGCCTAACGTGGAGACGGGTCGCAGAGCCGTTCTTTCGAAAAGACTCGGCAGCAAGGAAAAGAAGATGATCTATGCCGCCGGCACGGGTACGGAGGCAGCAGGTGGAACACTGAACGTTGAAACGACCGAAGAAGAGCAGGCAGGCTTTGTCCTTTCGGACGAGGAAATCGCAAAGCTCGGAACGTGGTGTCTGCTGATCGAGGAGCACTACGGTCGCCCGATGGATATCGAGTGGGCAAAGGACGGTCTCTCCGGCGAAATGTACATCGTGCAGGCTCGACCGGAGACGGTTCACTCGGTCAGGGATCCCCGCATCGTTCACACATACGAACTCACCGAACAAGGGAAACTTCTGACCGAGGGAATTGCAATCGGGAGCAAAATCGCCTCCGGAAAAGTTCGCATCCTCGGCTCGCCGGCGGAGGCCGACAAACTGCAGAAAGGAGAAGTTCTGGTCACCGACATCACCAACCCCGACTGGGATCCGATCATGAAGAAGGCGGCCGCCATCATCACGAACAAGGGAGGACGGACCAGTCACTCGGCCATCGTGGCGCGCGAGATGGGTATCGTTGCGGTTGTCGGCACCGGCAATGCAACGGAAGTCATAACCGACGGAGAGCAGGTAACGGTATCGTGCGCCGAAGGGAAACGGGGTAAAGTCTACGACGGCGAGCTCCCCTGGAACGAACACGCCATAGACACACGGAACGTAGATCTTCCCGAAACGGCGGTGATGTTCATCCTGGGCGACCCTGAAAAAGCGTTTCAGACCTCCTTCCTTCCCAACAACGGCGTAGGCCTGACGCGCCTGGAGTTCATCATCAACAATTCGATCCGGGTACATCCCATGGCACTCGTCAGATTCGATGAACTGGAGAATGAAGAGGACAGGAAACTGATAGAAAAGCTCACGGCAAACCATTCGGACAAGGAGAGCTATTTCGTCGATCTTCTCTCGCAGGCCGTCGGCACGATCGCAGCGGCATTCTATCCGAAGGATGTCATTGTCCGGATGAGCGACTTCAAGACCAACGAGTATGCCAATCTGATCGGCGGACGGCAGTTCGAACCGCATGAGGAGAACCCGATGCTCGGTTTCCGGGGGGCCTCCCGCTACTACAGCGATCTCTACAGAGAGGGCTTCAGGCTCGAGTGCGAAGCCATGAAGGTGGTCCGCAATGAGATGGGATTCACCAATGTAAAGTTGATGATCCCCTTCTGTCGCACCGTCGCGGAAGGTCGGCGTGTCGTCGGTTTGATGGCAGAGTACGGTCTTGCAAGAGGAGTCGACGGACTGGAAATCTACATGATGGTGGAAATTCCGTCCAACGTGATTCTGGCCGAACAGTTTGCCGAAATCTTCGACGGGTTTTCCATCGGTTCCAACGACCTGACGCAACTGACGCTGGGACTCGACCGGGACAGCCGTTACATCAGCTATCTGTTCAGCGAACATGACGAGGCGGTGCGGACTCTTATCAGCCAGGTAATTGCGGTGGCCCGCAGGACCGGGACCGGAATCGGTCTGTGCGGACAGGCACCAAGTGATTCGCCGGAGTTCGCACAGTTCCTCGTCGGCGAGGGAATCGACAGCATCTCGTTCAATCCGGACTCGTTGCTGCAGGGGATCGAGAACATTCACGCAGCAGAGTTGAAAAAACGGGAAGCCGCGGCAACCGTTCACCAACAGCATATTTCATAGAACACAACACAACACAACACCATACATCCGAAGATCATGAACAAACGATTCGAGAACAAGACAGTTATCGTCACAGGGGCATCCATGGGCATCGGCAGAGCCGTGGCACTGGCATTCGGTCGCGAAGGGGCCGGTGTGGTCGTTGCCGATGTAGCCGGGGAAGAGGGACGGAAAACCGCAGATGAGATACGGGCCGACGGCGGCAATGCGATCTTCGCTCATTGCGACATCAGCA
>CBFGQN010000408.1:0-4408 GCA_965650895.1 uncultured Ignavibacteria bacterium
TACGATCTCCTATGCTCATTCGGTGAGATGGTTCGATCCGCGTCTCGGCTACCGGGAACAGTTGGTCGATAACTTCTATTGTACCGATACGCTGACCTATACCGTAAGTGCGGTGAATGAAGCTACACTTCAGCGCATTGATATAGAAACTCTGACAATCTGGAGCGATGGAAGTCATATCGTTACGACGGGAGGCAGTCCTATCGGTGTCGTGAAGTGGGTTCCGCCGGGAAGCTGGAATAGTGTGAATGCCTATATAGATATTACGCTGACCGTTGCAGGAAGTGGAGACTATTACCCGGCACGTAGCGATAACATTTCAGGTAGAGCATCGACCGCCTTAACGGAACCGTTTTACAGTGGCTACTATCAACAGTTCAATGAACCATACAGTGGCGGGGGAGGTCTGGAATAGCATAGGAAAGCAGAGGAAAAGTAAAAAGCCCGGATTGTTCCGGGCTTTTTTGTCGTTCAGTTGTGATCGGCTCCGGAACAGGTTCCCAGCGTTGCCGTAATCCGGTCAAGGTCGGTTAGTCCGTCGTCAAGAATCTACTTGCCGACCAATGAACAATGGTCCCGGAATCACGAAGCCGGCACATTCCCAAGTACCCGGTTTCCTGTGGTGATCTCTTCGAACGTGTAGGCTTCTGCCGCTCATTTCTCTTCCTTTTTCGGATCCAGATTCTTGACCTGCAGTCCTCCCCCTTTTCCTCCCCCGTTTCCGCCGTCCGAGGGGGGCGCTTCCGGTTTCCCGGAGTTCTCCGTCTCCACCACCTGTTTCGGCTCGATGAGCTGTGGTGTCGGCCGGTTCCCGTCGCCTCCGATCTGCAATGCGTCGGCCGGCACCTCGGCGTTCTCCAGGGGGACGTTCAGGTTGTACGGGAGGGTGACGTAATCCCCCTTCGGCTGTCCGTCGAAGCTGGTCTCCTGATAGGGGAGACCGTCATCTTTGTAGACCTTTCCCATGAACCGGCCCCAGATCGGCGCGGCCGCCTTTCCTCCCTGACCGTACCAGCCGGTAAACTTGATGCGGTGATCGTCGAAGCCGACCCAGACGCCGGCGGTCAACTCGGGGGTGTAGCCCACAAACCAGGCGTCGGCGAAGTCCTGCGTCGTTCCGGTCTTGCCGGCCGCTGCGTGACTGAAGAACTGGCGGACGGATGTCGCCGTGCCGCCGTCGACCACGCCCCGCATCATCGAGACCATCCACCCGGCAACTTTCGGATCGAGTGCGTCGTGGACAATCCGCGGGGCTTCGTAGATGACGTTGCCGTAGCGATCCTCCACCTTGGTGATCATCGTCGGTTCCACAAACATTCCGTTGTTCGGGAAGGTGGCGAAGGCAGCGGTGATCTCCAGCGGGGTTACTTCGGCAGTGCCGAGAGAGATCGACGGGACGTTCGGAATCGGCGACTTGATTCCCATCTCCTTGGCCAGCTTGATGACGTTCTCCGTGGAGGTGTGCTCCATGATCAGCCGGGCCGCTGCCGTGTTGATCGAATACTTCAGTGCGCTTCTCAGCGAGACGACTCCCCCCTTTCCTCCTTTGGGTGACCAGCTTGCTCCTCCGACCCGCCACGTCTTCGGTGCCGTCTCCACGCCCGAACCGGGATTCATCCCTCCGTCCTGCATTGCCGAGGCGTAGACGAACGGCTTGAAGGACGAGCCGGGCTGGCGCCGGATCTGCGTGACGTGATTCAATCCCCGCCCGTTGGTGAAGTCGCTTCCGCCGACCATCGCCTTCACCTGTCCGGTCTCCGACTCTACGACGATGAAGCCGACTTCGATGGAGGTGGCCTGTTTCTTGATCGAGTCGATGAATTTCGGATCGGCGGCAAAGCGTTTGACGACGGCCGCCTTGTCGGCATCGCTCAGGGCTTCGCGATAGGCTTCGGTGTTCTTTGCCGCCTTCTCGACGATGCTCCGCAACAGCTTCTGCTTTCTGCTCCACGACCACGATTTGCTGAACTGGGGCTGGAAGTATTCCAGATGTTCCCGCACCGCCTGGTTGGCATAGCGCTGCATACGGGTGTCGATCGTGGTGTAGATTACCAGTCCGTCCCGGTACAGATTATACTTCTGAAGCTTCGGTTCTTTCTGAAGCGTCCGGCGGACCGCCTCGACGAAGTGGGCGGCGATGCTCGTTTCGCTCCGCTGTTTCGGTTCGCGCAATTCAATCGGCTTCTTCATCGCCTCGCTTCGTTGGCGTCCGCCGATGTATCCCATCTCGTTCATCAGACTGAGCACTACGTTCCGGCGTTGCAGGGCCTTCTCGTAGTTGGTGACCGGGTTGTAGTTCTCCGGTGCCTTCAGCATACCGACAAGCATGGCCGATTCCTCCACCGAGAGATCGAGCGGTTCCTTGTTGAAAAAGATTTCGCTGGCCACCTGGATACCGTAAGCACCACGACCGAAGTAGACGGTGTTGGCGTACATTTCCAGGATCTCCCGTTTCGTATAGGTCCGCTCGATCTGCACGGCGGTGAACTGTTCGCGGAGTTTGCGGGTCATCGTCACTTCCTGCGACAGGTAGATGTTCCGGGCAAGCTGCTGCGTGATCGTGCTGGCCCCCTCCTTCGTCAGGTCCATCGATCTGATGTTCTTGAACATCGCCTTCAGAATCCGCTCGATGCTGACGCCCCAGTGGTCGTAGAACTTCTGATCCTCGGTGGCGATCAGTGCGTGGAAAAAACTGGGAGCAATCGAGTCGTAGGGGATATAGCGGCGGTTGTGGACGAAGAACTGGTCAAGCTCGACACCGTCGGCGCTGAAGATGCGTGTGGAGAGATCCGGCTTCGGGTTCTCCAGTTCCTCAAGCGTCGGCAGACCGCTCAGGATCTCGACGAGATAGATTCCTGCGGTCAGAAGTCCGATGCTGAGAAGAACAACCGTGATGCCGAAAGCCGAGCGAAGGTATGTGAGGTTGACGCCGTTCCGTTTTCCCGAATCCATAATAATGCTGTCTGTTCAATCAAGTGACACATACGTGGCCGAATTGCCGGGGAGAGAGAGTCTGTTCGTTGTCGGACAACGCCCGATTCCGACGTTCCGGACAATGATCCGCAACTGATCCGCGTGAGAACGGAGCGAGAACCCGTCTGACACGTAACGTCTCCTCCGGCGTTACTTCCCGATAATGCCCCCGCGCTGTTGTAAAAGCACTTATTCTCCCTGCAAGCCGAAAAATATACGGTAAAGAGGGACCACAGAGCGTGAGAATCTCTCTCTTCCGGTTTTTCTCAATTCGTATGCCCTGACGCCTCCGATGGCTGCGATTTCCTAATTTCACCCCTTCGGGATTTGTATGCCCGGAAATCGGGAAAACGAACAGGCAAATTTTCAGGCTGATGCCGCTGCGAATTATTCTTGACGCAATGGGGACCGACGGCGCCCCCGCCGACGATGTGCGGGGGGCGGTGGATGCTGTCCGTGAATCGGATGCGTCGCGGTTCGGGTTGATCCTGGTCGGCAGGGAAGAGGCTATCGAGGCGGAGCTGAAGGGCTACAGCGATATCGATCGCTCCCGGATCGAAGTGCGGAATGCCGCAAACGTGATCGCGATGAAAGAGGAACCGGCGCAGGCGGTCCGCTCGAAACGGGACAGCTCGATTGTTCTCGGTCTGCAGATGCACGCCGACGGAGAGGCCGACGCCTTCGTCTCGGCCGGGAACACCGGGGCGGTGATGGCCGCCTCCACCTTTATTCTGGGGCGTCTGCCCGGTCTTTCCAGACCGACCATTGCCTCACAGTTCCCTTCCGAAACAGGGTTTACCATCGTTGCCGATGTGGGGGCGAACGTTGATACCAAGGCGCGGAACCTCTACGAGTTTGCGGTGATGGCCAGCGTCTATGCCGAGCAGATCTTCGGCTACGCGAACCCGACGGTCGGTCTGCTGAACGTTGGAGAGGAAGAGAGCAAGGGGGAGGATCGGGCCGTGGAGGCATACAAGCTGTTGCGGGAGAGCCGACTGAATTTTATCGGAAACGTCGAGGGGAGGGATATTCTGAAGGGGACCGCAAATGTGGTGGTCTGTGATGGTTTTGTGGGGAATATCCTGCTGAAATTCGCCGAAAGCGTCAACGGTCTGCTCCGGGCAAAACTGGTTGCCTTTGCCGACAAATCGTTGTCGAACAAGCTGATGGCCGGTCTGGCCCGCAGTACGCTGCGGGGGGTCTTTCGCGAAATGAACTATGAAGAGTACGGCGGTGTTCCTTTGTTGGGGGTTAACGGCACATCGATTATCGGACATGGCGGTTCATCGCCGAAAGCAATCAAGAACATGATTTTCAAGGCCGAGGAGATGGCCCGCAAAGGGGTGAACGCCCGCATTGCGTCGGCCATCGCCGCCATCCCGTAGTTGGGGACATGGCGTGCCATGTCCCACGGCCCCGAATCCGAATCCCGGAT
>CBFGQN010000409.1:0-4406 GCA_965650895.1 uncultured Ignavibacteria bacterium
CTGGTGGAGCTCCCTGCCATCGACCTCGTACTCGATGCGGTAGTCCGGGAAGTGGACCTGGCCATCGAAGTGCGGCAGGTCGTGCTCGCGCGCCCAGTCGCGGATCTCGTCTTCGCCGCGCTCCGGTCGTCCGTCGCTGTCTGTTCGGCCCCGGTTGTAAAGTCGCCGAAACCGAAGCGCTCGTAGAGGTTGCGCGCCCGGTTGTCTCCCCGCACCTCCAGCGTCAACTTGCAGCAGCCGAGTTCTTTCGCCTTTCGTTCCACTTCTCCGAGAAGTCTCTCCCCCACCCCCCGACCGCGATATTCCGGGAGCACGGCCAGATCGTGGATGTTTACCAGAGGTTGTGCCGCAAAGGTTGAGAAGCCGACAAAGCAGTTGGCGATGCCGACCGGACGATCCCCATCGAAAGCAAGGAACACCAGTGAGGAGGGATGCTCCGCAAGTCCGGGAACCATCTTCTGCAGGATTTCTTCCGGCAGTCCCCGTCCACCCCCCATCGGATCGCGGGCATACGCGTCGATCAAAGCAGGTATCGCCCGGCAGTGGTCGGGATTGTTGAAGTCGGTTTCGATAATGGTCAGATGTGTCATGCCGGACGTTTCGATGATCTTTGATGTCTGCCTTTTGAAGAATCGCCTGAACTCCCGGAAGATATTGAATTCTTCCCCTTCCCTTTTATCCCGCCCGTCGTATCTTTTTCCCTTTGCCTTGTGTTCCCTTTCACAGAATTGAAACGATGATCTCCTATTCCGAAGCGCTGCATATTCTTCTGACCGAACGTTCGATGGAACTTCCCTCGGAGACGGTCCCGCTGGTTCTCTCTCTCGGCAGATATCTTGCCTCGGCAATTATTCCCGGGGAGAACATCCCTCCGCAGGCCAACTCCGCGATGGACGGATACGCCCTTCGGGCCGGGGATACCGAAGGGGCCGGTGAGGAGCATCCGGTACGGCTGAAGATTATCGGCGAGGCTCCGGCCGGAGGACCGTTCGAGGGGGAAGTCGGGCCGGGTGATGCGGTCAGGATCATGACCGGCGGCATCATTCCCGAAGGGGCCGATGCGGTCGTGGAGGTGGAGTCGACGGAGGAAGAAGGGAATACGGTTCTGGTCAGACGGACTGTAAAACCGGGGACGTCGATCCGTCCGGCCGGTGAAGACGTCCGGGTCGGAGAGGAAATCATTCCGGCGGGGAAACGTCTGGAGCCGGGCGACATAGGCCTGCTGGCCTCTCTCGGGGTCGTCAACGTCCCGGTCCGGGTGAAACCGAAAGTCGGAATTCTGGCGACCGGAAATGAAATTGTGGAACCCCACCGGACGCCGGAACCGGGTCGACTCCGGAACAGCAGCGGTCCGGCACTCTACGCCGCCTGCGTCGCCGCCGGGGCCGAGCCGATCGATCTGGGAATTGCAGGGGATGATCGGGATGAACTCCTCGACGCCCTTGAAACGGGACTCCAGTACGACATCCTGCTGACCACCGGAGGAGTCTCGGCCGGACGGTACGACCTGGTGCAGCATCTGCTGCCGGAGATGGGAGTTGATGTCCGCTTTCACAAGGTGAGAATCAAACCGGGGAAGCCGATTCTCTTCGGCGTGCGGAGCGAGGAAGAACGAAAGACCCTCGTCTTCGGATTGCCGGGAAATCCGGTCTCTTCGCTGGTGACGTTTCTCATCTTTGTCAAGCCGGTTCTTGAAGTAATGCTCGCCGGAACGTATCGACCGGAGCACATCACCGCCCGACTGGAGGGGAATATCCTCAAGGAGGACGACAAACGACATTTTATCCGGGGCATCCTTCGCTACGAAGGTGGTGAACCCCGCGTATCGAAGACGGGGACGCAATCGAGTGGAGCGATGAGTTCGATGAGCCGGGCAAACTGCCTGATTCTGCTCGATGAGGGGAGGGAGGAAATCGACTCCGGCAAACAGGTTAAAGTTCAATTATTGTAAGTCATCAAATCCGTATAATCGTCACAGATATCCGATTCCATGAACACACGTTACTTCTCACATATTACGGATCGCATTGCTATGAGACGCTACCTTGCAGTTCTCGGCCTTGTTTTGATCTCCACCGGAGCTTCCCTCTCCCTTCGGGCACAGGAACAGGGAGAGCCGCTCCTCTTCACACGTCTGTCACCCGAGCAGACCGGCGTCACCTTTTCGAACTATATAAAGGAGACCAACGATTTCAACATCAACGTCTTCATCTACGCCTACAACGGCGGCGGGATCGCCGCCGGTGACGTGAACGGAGACGGGCTGATCGACCTCTATTTCTCCGGCACCCAGTCGCACTCGCCAAACCGGCTCTACATCAACAAGGGGAACTTCAGGTTCGAGGACGTTTCGGCCAAAGCCGGAGTCGACGATTCGGTCGGCGTCCGCTACGGCATCTCGATGATCGACATCAACGGCTACGGGCGTCTGGACATATACGTCAACAAGCAGCACGACCCGAACCGACTCTATATCAACAACGGGGACGGAACCTTCACCGAGCGCTCGAAGGAGTTCGGACTGGACTACTGTTGCAGCAGCACGCAGACGGCATTTCTGGACTACGATCTGGATGGAGATCTGGACGCCTACATCGGCGTCAACGGCGTGGCGACCGGAGACGATTATGCGAACAGGGGACTGAACGACAAATTCTTCCGGAACAACGGCGACGGAACGTTTACCGACGTAACCGAGGAGACCGGCCTGCACGACGAAGGATACGCTCTCAGCGTGACGGTCGGCGACGTGAACAACGACGGCTATCCGGACATCTATATCACCAACGACTTCGTCTGGCGCGATATTCTCTACATCAACAACGGCGACGGAACGTTCGAGGAGGCGACCAAGGACGTGATGAAGCATACGACCGAGTTCGGCATGGGATCGGACATCGGCGACTTCAACAACGACGGGCTTCTGGACATTATCGCCGTCGACATGCTGCCCGAGAGTCATTGGCGGAAAATGTCCCACATGGGGAGCCAGAACTCCTTCAGTCCCCTCTTCGACTCAACGCAGATGATGCGAAACAATCTTCAACTGAACCGCGGCAACGGTCTGTTCAGCGAGATCGCCCAGCTCTCCGGCATCGACGAGACCGACTGGAGTTGGTCGGCTCTGTTCGGCGACTACGATCTGGACGGCTATCCCGATCTCTACATCACCAACGGCTACATGCGGGATGTGGCGAATCGGGACGTGATCAAGATGGTCCCGCGGACCGCTCCCCTCAGCGTTCTTCTCCGCGTCCCGTCGATCAAGCTGGACAATCACGCCTACAAGAACAACGGCGATCTGACCTTCTCGAAGGTCAGCCGTGAGTGGGGACTGGGGGATTACGTCAACTCGAACGGCGCAATCTATGCCGACCTGGACAACGATGGCGATCTCGACCTGATCGTCAACAACATCGCCCCGGATTCCGCCGAGAACGCAATGGCAATGATCTACCGGAACAACGCCGTCGAGCAGAACAAGGGGAACCGGCTGCAGGTGGAACTGGAAGGGAAGGGGAAGAACAGATTCGGCGTGGGGGCGCGCGTACAGATCCGCTACGGAGGCAAGATGCAGATTCGCGAACACAGTCCGGTGCGCGGCTACCTCTCCAGCACGCAGGACAAACTCCATTTCGGTCTGGGAGATGCAAAGATGATCGACCGGCTGACGGTGACCTGGCCGGACGGATCGGCGCAGGTGATCGAACATATCGAGGCGAATCGTGTGGTGAAGCTCCGGCAGAAAGATGCCGGCGGCGGAGTCGACATCGCCTCGCTCAGGAACGTCTCCACGGAGTTTTCCGGTCGGAAGACCTTCACCGAACTTGAGGCAGACGTCACGGGTCTGGATTACGCTCACAAGGAGAACAAATTCGACGACTTCAACCGCGAACGGCTCCTGCCGAATGCACTTTCGCGTAACGGACCGGGCGTTGCAGTCGGCGATGTTGACGGCAACGGTCTGGACGACGTCTGGATCGGCGGAGCGAAAGAATCAGTGGGTCGACTTTATCTGCAAACCGAAACCGGAAGGTTCAGTCCCTCCCCCGACACCGCCGCTTTCGATGCGGCCCGGATGTCCGAGGACATGGGAGGAATCTTCTTCGACATCGACGGCGACGCTGACCTCGATCTGTACGTGGCAAGCGGGAGCAACGAGTCGGACGAAGGGGATCCGCTGCTGCAGGACCGGCTCTATATCAACAATGGAAGCGGCTCGCTGAGTCCGGCTCCGGACCGGCTTCCGGAAATGCGGACGAGTACATCGAGCGTCTCGGCCTGCGACTACGACGGCGACGGCGATCAGGATCTCTTCGTCGCCGGACGCTGCAGGCCGGGAGAATATCCCGACCGCTCCCGCAGCTATCTGCTGGAGAATCGCGACGGCAGATTTTTCGACGTAA
>CBFGQN010000410.1:0-4387 GCA_965650895.1 uncultured Ignavibacteria bacterium
CCACCCCAGAAACATCTCAGTTCCTGGTCGTTGACGTAGTAGTCGGACTTCGCCCAGGCCTCGGAAAAGTATGCCTTGGCGTGTCCGGCGGAACGGCTTTGAATCATGCGGATCATGTCTCCAGCCTACAGGAAAGTCAAGTTCGGCGCGGGGAATTCCGGGGATGACAACGCCGGTTAACGCCGGATAATCTTCGCGTCCTATGCAGGGCGGCGGTCGCGCTGCGGGGGAGGCTATGGATGCGGGTGACGCGTCCTGCCACCCCGCCATGACAGAGTGCCTCCCGCTGCGCTCCCGGCACACCGTCATGCCCCCCGCCGCGTTACCCGGCCCCTGTCACGGGGTGAAGGCACCGGCCCTTCGCGGTAAAGGTTTGCTCCGCGTTTGGTGGACGCTCCTCGGTTCGGCTCCGGCTTCGCTATGGCCATTCGGCCTCCGCTGCGCCTGCACCTCTGCCTCGTCGATCTGCGCTGCGCCGCACCATCACCGCCCCGCCCGCACCAGAGCTTCCTGCACGGCCCTCCCGATAACGCCGGTTAATCTCCCAGCCTCGATAACGTCCGTTAAAGAAAACCCATCAGACTTCTTCCCTAAGCGTAGCTTGAGGGGGAAAAGATTGAGTAGAGTTCAGTTATCCGATGCCTCGTAAAGTCTTGTCTAACTAAGCTTAAAAAGGTGTCAAACTAGCTCCAATTCCAAACTCCAGTCTGCCGTCTTCAAAATCGTTGTAGGAGATTGGATATACATAGCTACCTTGTAAAAAGAAATCGCCCAAGGGAATAGCGACTAATGCAGATACTACTCCATCTTTGACAGTCTCTTCAAACAACTTCTCGAATTCTTCCTCTTTTCCTAAAACGGAGTACAGCTCTAGTTTGATGCCAACAAAAATGATTTCCAACCAGCCATTAACAGCGATATTGCCTACCAAAAATGAATTTGTGAAGGTAGAGTTTGCGGCGGTATCAGAAGATGACTGAATTGCGAAAGACCCAGAAAACCCAACTGTAATGCCTTGAGATGCACTCGTCTTATCTTGTGAAAGGCCACCGAATAGACCGCCTTTTGCCGCAAACTCAAGATTGATGTTGCCACGTGCATCTAGGATGTTCTGGACGTTCTGACTATCAGATGTTGCTGCAAAGGGGGACTCAACATCTAAGTTTAGGCCTAAGGATAAGCCAGAGGTTCTGGCTTCAGACATCGCAAAATATGATTTCGAAGCAGTAATGTTAGGAGCTAATATGTATAGCGATGGCTCACCCAATCTTGTCTTCACCAATGGTACTAGCTTCAGCGGTTTTAGATGAGTCTTAGGGAAACCATCATCAAAAGGGATGTAGTTAGAACCATCAGGATAGCTGGACTCATCGTGAAATGGAAAATCAGTTACCAAGTTTTGAGAGTAGCTGCATTGGGCTGCTACAAGAAAGAAAAAGAAGAATGAGATAACTGACGTTCCATTTGCCAGCAAATCGTTTGAAATGAAACTCATGGTTGTTTGTTCTTGGTTAGTGGAATTTGCTCCGGCCAACTACGAATAATAGAAACAGATTGACTATCGCACTAAGGGTGCGTCTTCCTCCTCAGTCATCATGCCGAGCAGGGCTTTGCGCATCTCCGGGTCATTCGGTTTGCGCCCCAGAAAACGATAGCCCCGTGTTTCCTGTTCATCCTTGTCATACAGAAATGAACTCTCCAATTCTTCGTTCAAAATCTTTTGATCTACCATATCCATGATCAGGTTATCTCCAGCAGCGTAATTGACACGGTAACTGATTGCATAGACGATACTGCTCACGATCAACAGTGGTCCTAATGCCTGTCCGATCAGGGTCAGGAAGATCCCGGCGATAAAGAAGGGGGCAGGCTCCAGCCAGCATTCAATCAGGCGGGGATCGGCTCTTCTTCCGCCAATCTCAATGTTCCAAAAGAATGCGAGCTTCCTTCCGCTATAGTAACTGTACTGGGGTACTTCAAGTGCAGATGGCCTGTCTTTCATGGATCTATGATGCTGAATTCCCATCCACAAGAAGGCAAACAGATAGATGTACCAGCCCAAAAACTTGATCCAAATGCTGCTATCTGCGTATGCCGCATCGACTTGTGCGCCCAAGACACTAAAGACCGGAAAGACGGTAGAAAAAAGAACAAGCAAAACATAGGGCCATACCGGGATAAGGGCGAGAAAGAGGAAAGTGGCAATCACTGTAGAGAGGCGGAAATACCGTTCCCCGAAATCCTTGCGGATGAAGACCTCGATCAAGGCCCGGCAAGGGGAGGCAAAGAGATCGAAGATGCCCAGAATGACAACCTTGACAAAGCTCTCGCTACGTCCAGTCACAATACTACTGCTTCTGTTTGCGTGCTTTTCCATCAGAGGGACTCCTGAAATGTTGGTGTATAGTTCTGGTCGAATGTCGCCTTGATAAAGCTCTCGTCCGTTGAGAGCACGTTCCCCTGAAAGTGGAGATAGGCGGCCACCCGGCCCTTGTTCTTCATGCCACCTGTTTTCAGGCGCGGGAATTCCTCCGGCCTGATGATCTTGTCGATCTTGAGGCTCTTGGTCTTGGATGCAGAAAACTGACCAGAGACAGACGTTTGGCGGGACATCTCCTCAAAGAATCCCTCGCCGATCAGTTCGGAAGCATAGCGGTTCGTCTCCATGTCGGCATTGGCGTGAAAGATTTTTGTGGAAAGGGTGCCGAGAAAGCTTTTCACCCGGAAGTCGGATTTCGCGCCCCCCATGTTGGCGTGATAGTTCGGCAGGTTCTGAGAGATGTAGACCGTGGCGATCCGGGAGCTGCGGGCCGTCGCCTGATATTCGGAATCGTATTCATGGAGGAAGTTCTGCGCCTCGTCCGCCCAGAGGAAGACCGGGCGGCCATTCTCCGCGATCTGCCGTTTCTCCATCGCCCGCTGCCAGATATACTTGAACATGATCTGGCAGTCCCGGCCCACCTTGTGGTAAAGCTTGACGGGTATATCCAGCAAAATGATCTTGCCGTCGAGGCAGTCCTGTGGCGTGAACGTCGAGTCTCCCCGGCAAAAGAGGGAATAGACCGGCTCACGAAGTAAGCGGAACAGGAACCCCGAAAAGGAAAAGTCGATGACCGAGCGGGTCTTCTCAGAGAGGTGGCCGTAGGTCTCTTTAAAGAACTGGTCAATGAATTTCATCAGACGCGCAGCGGGTATGTCCCGGCAGACGGCGGCATCGTATGCCGCCTGGCTCTGGAGCGCGGCGAGATCATCGGTGGAGAGTGTCTCTTCCCAGAGGTGAACCTCCCGGGAAACCTTGTCGAGTGCCAGATCATAGGCTTTGCGGTACGCGCCCCCCGCCGGGGAGGAAGTGGTGTCGGCACCGGCGGGCAGGGTCTGCACGATGTCGTACAGATCCTGTATCGACACGCGCCCGTAGGCCAACTGGCAGAGGTCAATAACGTGGAAAATCAGCATGTCGAGCGCCGTCTCCCAGAAGGGGTCTTGCTTGGCCCCGCTGGCTTTCTCCTCGCTTGCCTGAATGACGGTTTTGAGCACCTGCACGATGTTCTCGGTATTGCCGCCCCGTCCTTCATAGGCCAGAAAGTTGAAGGTGTGCTGACCCCCGGGAGCGACGATCAGCAGGTCATCCTCCCGCCCGGCCAGCGCACAGTATTCTTCCCACATCTCTTTCTCGTCCGGCTTGACCGTCAGGACCAGTCCACCAAACCCGGCGGCAAGGTATTTGAGGGCCAGCATCCGCCCGGAACCGGACGTCTTGCCCGACCCGATCCCGCCGAAGATCTGCACCCCCTCCACGGCATTGCGAACCGTCCACGGACTACCCGCAAAATCAATCAGGGGCAGATCGAGATCGAACGAAGCCTGTAGGCCGTTTCTATCGCTCATGATCCTGGTCCCGGTCTTGTGGTGAGTCTGGTCGTGCTGTTTCCGTTCCTCCGGTATCGTCCTGCCGGTCCCTGCCGTGTGCTGCATCACGGCCTTGTCCCGGTTCTGCATGGTCCGGCGCATTGCGGTCGCCGTCAAGCCATGCCGGACGCATCTCCTTTGCCTGTTCGCGCACATCTTGCGTCCTGCCGTCGCGGAATCCCTCGAACCACGGAGATTCAAGGCTTGGATGTGACAACTGCTTTGCGAGTTCAGGCAAACGTTCGGTGATGATATAGCCGTCATTAAATCCACGCGCGTAGTCGCTCTCCATCGCTTCGATCATTTCATCGTTCATAGCTAAAAGGTCTCCTGTGCATGTTCTTCGAGGTAGGCATCAATCGAGGCGCGATCGTAGAGGATGATCCGCTTCTGCGGCTGGGAAAAGCGGATTCTTCCCTCGTCCCGCAGCTTTTGCAGCGTGGTTTTCGACTTGATATTGAGCAGCCGCATGGCTTCG
>CBFGQN010000411.1:0-4385 GCA_965650895.1 uncultured Ignavibacteria bacterium
TGGCCATGGCCGCGGCGGGACGGCGGCGAACCGGGCCGGTGAAGATCTGGCCGGGGAGCTCTTCTTCCAGTCTGCTCCGTTCCGGACCGTCGCCGACGATCATCAATCTGTGCGGAACGCCCCGGCTTTTCAGACGCTTGTGTACCTCGGTAAGAAGGTGGACGTTCTTTTCCTGGACCAGACGGCCGACATACGTAATCAGCGGAATCCCGTCGGCCACGCCCCGCTCTCTTCGCCACTCCATCGAACGTTTCTCCGGCGAGAACCGATCGGTCTCCACACCCCGCGCCCAGATTCTCATATTCCCTTCGATCCCCCGTTCCCGGAGTTCGTCGATCATCGACTGGGAGGGGACGCAGACCAGATCGCAGCGGCGGTAGAAGTAACGGAGGTACTTCAGCAGCGAGGGTTCCAGAAAGTCGAGGTTGTAGTAGCTCAGGTACGAGGTGAAATCGGTGTGGTAGGTGGTGACGATCGGGATCTGTTTGCGACGCCCGTAGCTCATCGTCCAGCGCCCCAGCAGGTCGGGGGTGGCCACGTGGATCACGTCGGGTCGGAAGCTGGTCATGCGGTGGCGCAGGGCGGGGGGGATGATCGTCCCCATACGGTACTCTCCGCGACCCGGTGCCGGGATCGACGGGGCAGGAAGAAACGTCCCGGCCCCTTCCAGTTCCGGACGACGGGAGGTCGGAGCCACGACCAGTACTTCGATGCCGATCGATTCAAGGTAGGCCACCAGACGGTTCAGTGTCAGCGTGACGCCGTCGGTAATGTGATTGTAGGAACCGGAGTAGAGGAGGACGCGGCGCGGTTGTTCGATCAGGGGGGAGCGTCTGCGGGAATGCGTTATCATACGGAACCTCATCTATGTTCGGAACATCGACCGCAACATACTCTTTTCAATGAACCATTCAGGTTCCGGAGAGGAACGTTTCCGAAGTTTAACGAACGGGCCTCTTCCAGCTTAGCGGGAAGAGGCCCGACCGGATCATTCCATTTCAATCTCTCCGCTGATGCTGTAGAGCATCTCGTCGTCGTCATACCCTCCTCCATGGTCATCTTTCTTGCGTATGTTGCTGAACATTTCAAAATCGCCCGACACACGGATCTTCTCGCTTGACTCTTCCTCGACGTGCAGGGTCAACTTGAGTGTTGCTCCGAGTACCCCGGGATCTTTCCATCCCTCTATATAGGGGGGATAGCGTGATATCATAACCGCCACTTTCGTTTGTGCCGATCCGTCCGGACACGTGCCGGGTTTGGCACTCCCTTCGGAGCCGATCTCGATGGAATCGATCTGGAGAAGGAAACCACGCGGCTGCGGTTGCGGATCTCCCCAGAAGAAAAGGTATGTCACTCCATCATCCGGGAAATTGATGTCAAGAGCAAGATCCAGATACCACTTCCCATTGATCTTTTTCACATTCCCTGAAAATGTGTGAAGGGTATCGAAGCCGGGAATCGTATCCGCCTGTGATGTCGAGTCGGAGACCAGACAGTATCCTGTGGAAAAGCTTTTCCCTGCAACGAACAGGTGGATGTCCTTGACACCTACCTTGGTCAAAGGGAAGGACTCGACTGTTGCCCCCGGATCATCGAAATCGGTCGGCGACACGTCGCAGGCCGACGCCAGAAGCGCGCAGCAAAGAGCGGGGAGGAGAGTTTTCAGAACAAGTTTCATGGTTATTTAACAATGTCAATAGTCAGTCCATACGTAAGACCAAAACGGTCGGAGAAATTCAGGTCGCCCCGATAGCGGTAGCCGACAAGCGAGTACTCGGCTCCGGCGCTCATACCGATCCGGTCGGTCAAATTCCAGTTTGCCCCGATCATCCCCCGCCCCATCATTCCGGCCTCGGAGCCTCCGAGGAACATCAGTTGTGCGAACGGCGTGACCGACGAAGTCGTCAGATAGTTATAGCGGATGCCGAATGCTCCCCAGACAACCGAGGGCTGCACTTCGTGCAGGAACGTTCCGCCGTCCTCCTTCGGTGTTCTGAAGCTCAGGAGGTAGGATTCTTTTCCTCCTTCAAGAATGAATGAGAAGTTCGGGTCCAGGTTATAGGCCAGACCGATCGCGAAGTTCTCCATGCCGGGATCGGAGGCCGGAAGCTGGAGCGTCGGACTCTTCAGGTCGATTGGGAGGGTCATCCCCCGGATGTGTGCGCTGATCGTCGCCGGTTTTCTCTTGATGCGCTTTTCCGGATCGAACGGAGAATCATCCACCTGCTCGGCAATTTTCCCTTCGGACGCAAGAGGTTCAAATCCTTCGGCCCTCTCGGCAACCGGAGTCGTTTCCAGCAACGCCTGGTCGCGCACAGCCGTGTTCAGCGCCGATGGCGCATCAACATTTTCAATCGCATCGTTTTGAGGTGTGCTGGTGCTTGGCACAGTCTGATCAGCGGCGTTCATCTTCGGGCTTTCTTTCTTTGCTGCCCCGATTGTCAATTCATTCTGCTCATTCTGCGATGTCGTGGACTGTGCCGTCAACTTATTGTCTTTGTCTGTGCCGGAAGGAGTTGACGTTGCCGTTATCGGCCTTACGTGCCTGCCGGACGGAGCTTTCCGCTCGATGCCGTTCGATCCGGACGCGGCGACCTGCGACGCTCGCTTCGGCGACTCTGTGCGATCGGCAAGCAGGGTTGCCGTTTCGGGTGCTTGTCCCGCGGTTTGTCCCTGCGTCGCAGTCTCCGCAGGCGTTGTCTGCCCGGCGGTCCGATCGACATAGACGATTTCCTTGTCCTGATCGACCGCCATGAAAACACCCGTTGCCAGGAGCGTTCCCACCAGCCCGGCCATCAGATAGCCTCCCCACGATTTAAGGAGGGAGAGGATACCGAGTTGCGAAGCGGCAATTCCGCCGCCGGCACCGACGGCCACCGGTGCGGTGTAGCCGAGCGTGCTGAAGATCGAGCGGGTCGATGCCAGGGGGACTACTCCCGCCTCGTCATCCTCGCGGATCGTATCCCTGAGCGTCAGCAGATACTTCAGCTCGAAGCGAAGATCCTCGTCGGCCGCAAGGGCCTGGAAGAGAGTCTCTTCATTTGCCGTGGCCAGGGAGTTGTCCACGAAATCATGTAGCATTTCCGAATAATTCATATCACTGTATCAGTGCGGTAATAATCAAATCGACAGTAAATCTTTCAAATAGGGTTCCAGTACTTTCCTGATCTTTTCCTTGGCCCGGAAGACCCGGATTTTTGCCGTTGGAACGGATATTTCCAGCATCCGGGCGATCTCCTCGTAGGAGAATCCGTTGTATTCGCGCAGGATGAATGCCTCGCGATAATCCGGATTGATCAGCTCAAGCGAGGTCTTGATCAGGTTCAGCAGTTCCTTCTGATCGTACGCATCGTCGCGCGAGCTGAGGGTGTGGTCCTCGATATCGTCCGAGGCCCAGCGGGTGTTCTTCTTCTTCAGGTTGATGCAGAGGTTCCGGGCGATAGTGAAAATCAGTCCCGACACGTTGGTCATTGCCCCGCCGGCTTTTACCGTTTTATGGAACCGGAGGAACGTCTCCTGAAAAGCGTCTTCCGCATCTTCCGTGTTCGAGAGAATCCTGTAGCAATAGGCGTGGATGCGATGGGCGTAGCGCTGGTACAGCTCCGTAAAGGCCGCTTCTCCCCGCTGATTGCCGTCATCCTCGGCAATCATCCGGCATAGTGCTCCGTCGGAAAGTCCTTTCAGGCTTTTGTGGTGTCGCTGTTTCAACGGTGTCTCCGTATGAAGATTCTCCTCTGCAGGCTGAACGTATGCAGAAGAACCGACAATCGGCGACTTGGATACAGCCGCCGATATGGAAGAAACGAAACAAATTTCATTCGGGAAACCTCTTTGTCGCCGGACGTTTGCGGTAGATCAGGAGGGTGACGGCCCAGAGCGCCAGAGCTACTGCAAACGACTGCAGGGCGATGCGCAAATCCCCTTCGAAGAAGGAGATCAGGCTGCCGGTCAGAAAGAAAAGGGCGGCGGCGAAAAGACAGGTTCCCCACCATCCGGCCCGACCGATCAGGACGGCGATCCGGGATCGTTGTTCACGGCTCATGTGCGTTTTACTACAACTAACGTGACGTCGTCGTGTTCCTCGGCGTCGCCGACGAAATCGGAAAGCGCTTGCAGGATGCGGGAGCGGATTGCGCCGGCGTTCCCTTCCCGACGGGTGATCTTCCGCAGCGTCTCGATCAGTCGTTCCTCTCCGAACTGTTCTCCCTCCCGGTCGGCCGCTTCCACCAATCCGTCCGAGTAGAGAAGGACGACATCATTTTTCTCCATAATAAATTCCTCCGCCCGTATCACCGTGCCGAGTCGGCCTCCGTGCGTCAGTCCGAGGGCGATGCCCGGCGGCTTCCGTTCCAGAACCTCACCGTCGGCGGCCCGGTAGTGGA
>CBFGQN010000412.1:0-4384 GCA_965650895.1 uncultured Ignavibacteria bacterium
ATCGAGGCCGGTATCCGTGTAGAGGTGCTGCCGGGGGCCAACGCCGCTGTTCCGGCTCTTGTAGGAAGTGGTTTGCGGACCCGCCCGGTCCTGTTTGAAGGGTTTTTGCCCCATAAAAAAGGGAGGCAACGCCGACTGAAGGAGCTGACCGGTGTCGCCGCCACTATTATTCTGTACGAATCTCCTCACAGACTTCTGAGGTTGCTCAACGAACTGATCGAGCATTTTGGTCCGGAGGTGCCGGGTGTTGTTGCGCGGGAAATCAGCAAGATGTATGAAGAATACATTCGTGGAACGCTCGGATCCCTTCTCGAGGAACTTGAGAGACGGGGGAAGGTCAGAGGGGAAATCGTCGTCCTTGTCGGTGCGGGAGAACTGTCCGGAGAACGGGATGTCGGGGAGTTGTCAGCCGACGCTTGAAGATGGCCGAGACCTGAACTGTTTTGTGTTGCGGATCTCTTCTGCGGAGGCCTTGTACTTCTATCCGCCCGGTCCTGTCCGTAGAGTGCGGATTCATTTCTCGTTGTATCTTGTCGGATCGCCTGTTCGCATTCATAAATAATAGCAGGGATTAATGCATGGAACGGATTCTCGACTCATGGTTCAGCCCGAGTCTCGGGCGCGAAATGGAAATCGTGATCTACGGCCACTATGGCCCGGCTCTGCTGATGTTCCCGTCGGCAGCGGCGGACTATCTGGAGTATGAACGGTTTTACCTGATTGACTCGATCAGTCATCTGATCGAAGAGGGACGGATCAAAGTCTTCTCCATCAATTCCATCAACAGCGAGAGCTGGCTGAATCATCAGATCCCTGCGCGACAGAAAGCCGTCCGGCATCAGCAGTATAATCGGTATATCGAGGATGAAGTCGTCCCCTATATATATAATGCCACCGGAGGCAGGACGCTGACGTTGACCACCGGGGTATCGCTCGGCGCCTACCATGCGGCCAACGTTCTCTTCCGTCGCCCGGATCTCTTCGACGGCGTGATCGGCATGAGCGGCATCTACGATCTGAAGAAGTATACCAACGGTTACTGGGACGAAGATGTCTACTTCAACTCTCCTATGGATTATCTGCCGAACCTGACCGATGCGCGGATTCTTGCACAGTTGCGTTCAAAAGACCAGATCCATTTCCTCACCGGTTCCGGTCCCTACGAAGATCCGAGTGCAACGCAGGCGATCAGCGATCTGCTCGGTATGAAAAACATTCCCCACAACATCGAGATCTGGAGTGCCGAGTGGGGACACGACTGGCCGACGTGGCGGGAAATGCTGCCGAACTATCTGGAGCGAAAGATTCTTGTCGGTGAGAGTGCGTGAAACGGATTCCGCTCTCGAATGTCAGTCGGCGGCATGTATGCTGAACTGCTGATTTCAACCCTTGAGGAGCTATCATGAAGATGTTACCGACGATGCGATCCGGAGGACCGACCCTGATTATTGCCGGTCTGTTCCTGCTTCTGTTCACTCTTCCCGAACTCTCCGCCCAACGCCGTTTTCCCCATCTCTTTACGCTCGATTCCCGAAGTGCCGACACGCTCGCCACCCCTGATCCGACATCATCACGGCATCGCTACAGGATTACCGCCTGGGGAACCTATTCGATGTGGGAGGATACCGTCAACAGCAGCGTCGATCCGGTCTGGATCTATTCCTTCCCGGATGAGGAGTGGGCAAAACCCGAGTGGCGCATCTTCGACGGCTATCCGATCTATGTCGGCGATCCGAAAATGTTCGACTCGCACGGCCTGCGGGTTAACGACAAGCCGATGCCGGATTTCCCGATCGACTCGGTCAATCACCGCTACTCGATGATTATTCAGGGGGACGGAAATCCGGTAACTACAGCAATTGTCGACTGGAACTTCCGTGGCCTCGTCAAACGGGATGCGCACGACAACAACAGCGGTTTTCTCTATGTCCTTGTTGAAGAACTTCCTCTGACCGAAATAGAAATCTGTGCCGTCGATTCCTCACAGTTCCCGGTCGTCCGCCTCTCGATGCGGGTGTTGCAGGACTCAGTGCAGATCGATGGCTTCGCCGACAACCTTCAACTTCACGAGAACGGCCTTCCGGTCACCGTCGATTCGGTCGACTGCTCAGAACGGGTCCGTCCGGTTTCGGTCGCCATGGTCTTTGACCGGAGCGGCAGTATGGATGAACCCTGGGGCAGTTCGACAAGAATGGAGGAGGTGAAGATTGCCGGACGGAAGTTCGTCGACCGTCTGACCGATGCCGACGAAGCTGCCGTCTATTCCTTTGCCAACTGGCCGACGCTCGATCAGGCCTGGACGAACAACCGGGCGGCGATGCGGGGGGCGATCGACCGGCTTGTGCCGGAAGGCTATACCGCCATGAACGATGCGGTCGATCGGGCACTGACCGATATTGAAGGGCGCCCCGATTCCTACCGCAAGGCGGTCGTCGTTCTGAGCGACGGTGAGGACAACATCTCGAACATCGAGAGGATCGGCGATGTGATCGCCCACGCAAAACGAATTGATGTCCCGGTA
The DNA here is from genome assembly GCA_965650895.1 of uncultured Ignavibacteria bacterium. Classification (GTDB taxonomy): domain Bacteria; phylum Bacteroidota; class Ignavibacteria; order OLB7; family OLB7; genus JAGWAZ01. The sequence goes on from CBFGQN010000412.1 coordinate 2,522, forward strand.
TTCGCCGTCGGGTTGCTTCTGGATAAAGATGATTCGCTCCGTGCCCTTGCCCGCGAAACCGGCGGGGCTTACTTCAGCGTTCGCGACGCCTCGGCCATCGACTCGGTCTTCAACAGCATTGCCGAACGACTCTTCGAGAAGGGATGCTGCAACGTCTGGTATCGTTCCCCACGTCCGGCGAAAGACGGGACGTGGCGGATGGTGGAGACCGTTGTGCAGCTTGACGGAGATACCGTGGCCGCTCCGGTCGACGGCTACCGGGCACCGACGGGAATTAGCAGCGTTGACGACCGAAGTGGTGGAGAGTCCGGAATCTCGGTCGTGCCGAATCCGGCAAACGGAGCCGCGGCGATTGTTGTGGTCGCATCCTCTGCAGAGCGGGTTGATCTTCAGATCGTCAATATCCTCGGTGAGGTCGTGCTGGAGATGCCCGCCCGGCATCTGGAAGCCGGAACAAACCGCATCAATGTTCCTCTCAGCGGACTTCCTCCCGGTCGGTACTTCATCCGGCTGACCGGCGAGCGGACTTCCCGGCGCGGAGTTCTGGACATTGTCCGGTAGAGGGGAATCACGAGGAACAGCGCTTCGCCAGGCAGAAGCTGAATACGACGGACCGGCTTTCGGGAGATCCTGAAGGCCGGTCTGCGTTTGTTCTCATGAGCTGGTTGCCGAAGGGACCGGATGCGTCCGGTCTACAGTTCCACCACCAGATTCCGTGCATTCAATCCCTCCTTCTTCAGCCAGTCGACGGCGGAGCGGTATTCCGGCATGTAGCGGGCGACCATCCGCCAGAACCGGATGGAGTGGTCGAAGTGGCGGAGATGGCAGAGTTCGTGGATGACGACGTAGCGGAGGACGCGGGGGGGGAAGAGAATCAGGCGCCAGTTGAATGAAAGATTACCCTCCTCCGTGCAGCTTCCCCACTTTGTCCGTTGCTCGCGAATGGAGATCCTGCGGAAACGGACTCCCATGCGGGCCGCCTCTTCAAGCGCAACCGATTTGATCTGCTCGGCCGCCTGCTTTGCAAGCCATTGCTTCAGTACGGGGTGAAGCTGGAATTCCGACGAGCGGGGGAGATAGACCGAAATAACGCCGACCTGCTGGTTCAGCACAACGTGCGGAGCCGACACCGCGAGGCGTTCGACCATCAGTCGGTAGTTCCTCCCTCGGAACCGGATGCTCTCGCCACTCCGGAGCGTCGCCTCCCCTCTGGAGTCCCACGCACTCTTCCTGCCGTATTCCTGCAGTTTCGCCAGAATCCAGTCGCCATGTTCCCGGACGAACTTGTCGGTGCTCACATAGAGCGGAAGGCGTGCCGGCATCGTCACCACCACGCCGTCGAACGGATTGACCTGCAGACGAAGATATTTTGCCCGGGGATGTCGGCGGACGGTATAGACCACACGCTGGCCATTGATTTCGGCCGCTTTGCGGGTCACGATAATTTTTCTTCTCTTTGTCGGCATGCGTTTGTCCGGCTCTCTCGGTGCCGGGTTCCATCAGATCACGTTACCGGTCGGCCTCGTTTTCACAACCTGTCCCGTTCCTGGAGAGGTAACAGGATGCGTCGACTTCTCCCGGGATCACCGGATCGGTCTCGGCGAATCGTATTTTTGAACCCCGGCACGAAAATGCATGTTCAGAATCACAACACCAATGAAAAGAAGCAAGGTCGTTCATTTTTTTCGGTTATGCTTTCCGTCCTTTCGATCTCGGGGGGGATAACCGGCTGTGCCGATCAGGCGGGTGAAGGGGTGTCGACAATTCCTTCGTCAACGCCGCAGGAAGCCTATGCGACGCTTGTTGCAGCGGCTGAAAAGGGGGATTTCGGTTTGATGTATGACCTGATGGACAGCTCCGCAA
>CBFGQN010000413.1:0-4380 GCA_965650895.1 uncultured Ignavibacteria bacterium
ATGGACAGCATGGACCTGGAGCGGGAGCGGGGGATCACCATCTCCGCAAAGAACTGCTCGGTCCGCTTCAACGACATCAAGATCAACATCCTCGACACGCCGGGTCACGCCGATTTCGGCGGCGAGGTGGAGCGGGCGCTGGCGATGGTCGACGGGGCGATCCTGCTGGTCGACTCCAGCGAAGGCCCGCTGCCGCAGACCCGTTTCGTTCTGAAGAAAGCGCTTGAAGGGGGGAAGGCGATGATCGTGGTGGTCAACAAGATCGACCGTCCCGACGCCCGTCCGGACGAGGTACTGAACGAGATCTACGATCTCTTCATCGACCTTGACGCCAACGACGACCAGATCGACTTCCCGGTCCTCTACGCCGTCGGTCGCGACGGGATCGCGAAGCGGTCGCTGGAGGAAGAGTCGAACAGTCTGGCCCCGCTGCTGGAGACGATTGTGGAGCATGTGCCGCCGCCGCACTACGATCCGAACGAGCCGTTCCAGCTTCTGGTGGCCGACCTGGACTACAACGACTATCTCGGTCGCCTTGCCGTCGGAAAGGTGGCGAACGGTCGGGTGAAGGGGAATGAAAACCTCGTCTGCATCAACGACGAAGGGAAGGCTCTTCCGCTCCGCGTCTCGAAGCTGCAGGCCTATGAAGGAGTGGAAGTCAAGGAAGCCCCGGAGGTCGGACCCGGCGACATCGCGATCCTGGCCGGCATCGAGGACGTCCACATCGGCGACACCATCTGCAATGCCGACGCACCGAAAGCCCTCCCCCGTATCACCGTCGACGAGCCGACTATTGCGATGCGGTTCGGACTGAACACCTCGCCGCTGGCCGGACAGGAAGGGGAGATCGTGCAGGCGAAAAAGGTCTACGACCGACTGGTCCGCGAAACGCTCCGGAACGTTGCGCTGCAGGTGGAACCGACCGAGGAGGACACGAGCTTTGTGGTGAAGGGACGGGGAGAATTCCAGATGGCGATCCTGATCGAGACGATGCGCCGCGAAGGGTTCGAGATGAGCGTCGGGCGACCGGAGGTAATCAACAAGCGGGTGGACGGACAGCTCTGCGAGCCGATCGAGCATCTCTTCATCGACTGCGGCGAGGAGTTCGTCGGCATCGTCACCGAGAAGCTGCAGCGACGAAAGGGACGGATGACCAACATGGTCAACCACGGGACCGGTCGCGTCCGGATGGAGTTCAGCGTCCCGTCGCGCGCGCTGATCGGCTACCGGAGCGAGTTCCTGACCGACACGAAGGGAACCGGACTGATGAACTCCTACCTCCACGGCTACGAACCCTATCGGGGGGACTTCCCGACCCGCTACACCGGATCGCTCGTCAGCGACCGGGCCGGCAAGGCGGTCACCTATTCCCTGCTGAACCTTGAGCCGCGGGGGGAACTGTTCACGAAGCCGGGAGATTCGGTTTATGAAGGAATGATTATCGGAGAGCACAATCGGGAGAACGACCTGAACGTGAACCCGACGAAGGAGAAGCAGAAGACCTCGATCCGTTCATCGACGAAGGAGACGAGCGAGTACCTCCGTCCGATCAAGCCGATGACGCTGGAGAAGGCGATCGACTTCATCAAGGAAGATGAGATGATCGAGGTGACGCCGCAGAACATCCGGCTGCGGAAGATCGAACTCTCGGCAACGAGGCGGCATACGATGCGGGCGCGGTCGAAGAGCGTGGAATAATGGCGAATTTCAATTGTCGATTTTCGATTGGCGAGATGAAGGGGGAGGAATTCCGCTCTTGAAACGTTGTCAACTACTAATCAACTACTAATTTGATTAGTATTAGTAGTTGACAATGTCTATTTTTGCCGCAGAATTCCCATTAAAGTCCACACTCTATGAAAAAGCCGATTTCCCCGCCCCCTTCCTTCGAGTTGATACAAAAAGTCGCGGAGAGTCGTCCGGCAATCTTTGTACGGCTTGCAGGGAAGAGAATCGGTCCTACTATTGAAGAAAAATACCGGCACTGGCATGTTCTGCGTCATCTTCAGCCTCCGGAAGACCTTACCCCTGAGGAATGGTGGCTGGGAGTAAAGCTGGCCCGGAAGGCTTTGTATCAACCTCTTCCCTTCGGCGACAATGAGGGGAGAGAATTTGTTCTTGCCGTTCCACCCGTTATGCAGAGGTTCCTTCATCAAATTGATCTGGAGGCCGGTGGATCGTTGTGGTCAGACGAAATGACGGCGGATCCCAGACTCCGGAACAGTTATCTTTTCCGTTCACTTACGGAAGAAGCCATCACATCCAGTCAACTTGAGGGGGCCTCGACAACACGTCATGTAGCAAAGGAGATGATTCGCTCCGGCAGGAAGCCCCGAACGAAGGGAGAATGGATGATCCATAACAATTACCTCGCAATGCAGTTTGTACGAGATCACAGGGAAACGCCATTGACTCCTGCCTTGATTCTGGAGCTTCATCACATTCTTACGGAAAATACGATGCAAGAGCCGGACGAGGGGGGGAGATACCGTAGGTCAGATGAGCATATCCACATCCTTGATCCCACACAGCAATATATTCTTCACACGCCCCCTCCGGCCGAAGAACTGGAAGATCGTGTGCAAAGACTGTGCGATTTTGCGAACGCGCAAAGCGACAGCTCTCCCTTTTTCCATCCGGTTGTTCGATCCATTCTTTTGCATTTTCAACTTGGCTTCGACCATCCCTTCATCGACGGAAATGGAAGGACCGCCCGCGCACTCTTCTACTGGTCCATGGCGCATCACGGTTACTGGCTGGCTGAGTACATATCAATTTCCCGTATCATCAAGAAGGCACCGTCGGCGTATGCCCGGGCATTTCTCTACACGGAAACCGATGACAATGACACCACATACTTCGTACTGAATCAACTGCGAGTAATCTCCCGCGCCCTCGACGAGCTACGGGAACATCTGAAACGGAAGGTTGCCGATGCACAGCACGCAAGAGACTTACTGACGGAGCTAAGCGCAAGCACAATTGGATCCTCACTGAATTATCGGCAACTTGCGTTGCTGCAGCACGCAATGAAGAATCCGGATTACCTCTACACGATCGCATCGCACCGGAGATCACATCGGGTCACCTACCAGACCGCACGTTCCGACCTCCTCCGCTTGAGCGAATTGGGTTTGTTGGAAAAGCGGAAGGAAGGGAAGAAGTGGGTCTTTATACCGATACGCAATCTGAAAGAAGGCCTGTCAAGACTGGATTAGCAGAGATTCGCATATTTTTATCTAGAGTAGGTATACTGCCGGCCATCAAACAGTCGCCCCTCCGGGGCGTTAGCGTTAGGTCCGGTATTTTCATTGTCCGGGATGATTCGAGGCTCTTGCACACCGCTTGTTCGGGGGTATACAATACACGTTTGTTTTTAACAGATATAATGCACACAAACATCACACAGGAAGAAGTCCGACGGACGGCAAAGCTGGCGAAGCTCCGCTTCAGCGACGACGAGATCGACTCGTTCACCGAGCAGTTCGACCGGATCGTCGCCTACGTCGAGAAGCTGAACGAGGTGGACTGCACCGGCGTCGAGCCGATGGCCCGGGTCGGCGAGGAGATGACGCCGCCGCGTGAGGACGGGATCGGAGAGATGCTCCCGCCGTCGGAAGCCCTGAAGAACGCGCCGAAGAAGACGGAAGGGTTCTTCAGTGTGCCGAAAGTGATTGAGTGAGGAAGAGTTCATAGAGAGGAGAGTGTATAGAGTTCGTAGAGTGGCCCTGAAGGCGGCGTATGCTTGACCGCTCACAGCTGATTGCTCATAGCTCATAGCTCATAGCTCACCGACCGATAACCGTCATGAACGTCACAGCCATCATACCGGCCCGCTACGCATCGACCCGGCTTCCGGGAAAACCGTTGATCGAGCTTGCGGGGAAACCGATGATTCTCCATGTCTGCGGGAATGTTGGGCGCGCGAAGCGCGTGGAGCGGATGATCGTCGCCACCGACGACGAACGGATCGCCGAGGTGGTCCGCAGCGCAGGATGCGAGGTCTCGATGACTTCCCCCGATCTCCCATCCGGCACCGATCGCATTGCCGCCACCGTCCGGGAACTGGGAATTACCGGTGCCGTCCTGAACGTGCAGGGGGATGAGCCGATGATCGATCCGGAGGTGATCGACCGGCTTGTGGAAGACTTCGCCCCGTCGGATGCCGACTGCGCAACCCCTGTGGTGAAGATCGATTCGATCACCGCACTCTTCGACTCCGATACGCCGAAGGTAGTGATGCGGGAGGACCGGATCGCCCTCTACTTCTCTCGCTCTCCTCTCCCCTTCTTCCGCGATCTGTCGCCGGAGGAGTGGCTGGAGAACCACACGTTCCATCGTCACGTCGGGATGTACATCTACCGCTCCTATACCCTCGAC
>CBFGQN010000414.1:0-4375 GCA_965650895.1 uncultured Ignavibacteria bacterium
CAGGACGCCGATCTCGAATAAGACCCCGAGGCCTTCGTCCCGATTCTGCGGGCCGAGCTCGTCCGTCCCATCCCTCCCGGAGATTCGACAGTTCTCGTGATGGACTGGAAGACCCGTATTCCCCGGATGCGCCGCCGCGGAGGCTGGATGAGTCCGGAAGGAGTGGAGTATTCGATGTCGCAGTGGTACCCGAAGCTTGCCGAATACGACCGCCACGGCTGGCATCCGGATGAGTATGTGGAACGGGAGTTCTACGGCGTCTTCGGCACCTTCGATGTCGAGATCACCCTCCCGGCCGAATATGTTGTGGGGGGGACCGGGATCGTCACCAATCCGATGGAAGTTCGTTGCGGCTACGAGTTCACGGGACGGGACACGTTGTTGCTGGAACCGGCATCCGGAACGGGGGAGAAGACCTGGAGGTTCCACGCAGAAAACGTTCACGACTTCGCGTGGGTTGCCGATCGGGATTATATCCACCAGATCACCAGTCTGGGAGAGACCCGCATCCACATTCTGGTCCGGAGATATTACTACGATCGGCTTGCCGCCTGGCGTTACGCTGCGCGGTGGACACGGAGCATTCTGGAGTATTTCGGAAATCGCTTCGGTCGATATGCCTGGCCCCGGTTCACCGTCGCCCAGGCCGGAGACGGCGGGATGGAGTATCCGATGTTGATCATGATAACCGGATACCGGGGATTCGGTTCGCTCTTCCGCGTGATCGCACACGAGGCGGGGCATCAATGGTACTACGGCATGATGGCAAACAACGAAACCCAGCAGGCCTGGCTGGACGAAGGGCTGACCCAGTACCTGACCGATGAAGCGGACCGGCATCTGAACGGCGAACCGGAACCGAAGGAGTCGTGGCTCCGCCGTCTGGTCTATCCGTTTGATCCCGCCCGATGGAGAGAGATCTATCCCTACTACCAGCTTGCCGTCGTCGGCTACGACGAGCCGCTGAATACATTTCACGACCGCTTCCGCGAGTCGGCCACGGCCAGTCTGGTCTATTCGAAGGGGGAAGCGGTCGTCCGCCAGCTTCAGTACATGTTCGGCGATTCGCTGTTCGACGAAGGGATGCGGCGGTATTACGATCAATGGCGATTCCGGCATCCGGACCAACGGGACTTTGAGCGGGCGATGGAGAAGGCGAGCGGTATGCGTCTGGACTGGTTCTTCAATCAGTGGATCGGTTCGGACAAGACCTGCGACTATGCTCTGGAAGCGATTGATTCCAGACGAAATGCCGACGGGACATGGCGGACAACCGTATCCCTTTCAAACAAGGATGAGATCGTGATGCCGATCGATCTGGAACTGACCTTTGACGACGGCACGACAGCTACGGCAAACATTCCGGTGGAAGAGTGGAAGAAGCCGGGCGCCGACTATCATCTTCCGCGCTGGTTCTGGGTGGATCGGACATATCGGACTACGTTCACCACACCCCGAAAGGTGGTCCGCGGTGAGATCGATCCATCTCTCACGCTGCTTGACCTGGACAGAACCAACAACATCGCATCGGCCGGCTTCCCGAATGGTCTGCTCCCCCCTTCCCACGTCGCTTTCTGGCGCCGGTGGGACCTGCGGCATCCGTTGGACAAGTATTCGATCCGTCTGCGACCGACGCTCTGGTATTCCGAGGCCGACGGCCTCCAGATCGGTCTCCGCGCCGACGGCGGCTACGCATTCGACAGATACAACGCCACCCTCGGCCTTTACTACAACACCGAATCGAAACGGATCGACTACAAAGGAGCATACGAGACTCCCGTCGGTTTTCTCGGTCGCCTCGGTCGGGTTGATATGCTGGGCACGAACAGCGACGGGGTGGAGTTGTGGCGGGTCGGTCTGACGAAAGAGCTTCGCCCCTACTACTACAGCACCAACATAGAGCACCGTCTGAAACTCTTTGCCGAGCATGAACGATTGCTGCGGGGAAACTATCCGAATGCTCCGGCTCCGTGGGACTCCGGGGAGGTCAATCGGATCGGACTCGGATACGGGCTGGAAGCGAGCAGGAACTCCGGACGTGTTGCTCTGGATTTTGACGTATCGGGAGCACTGGCAAGCGATTATGACTTTACGCAGTGGAAGCTGAAGGGAGAGGCGACCAGACGGCTCTGGGGACTGCTTTTCGACGGCAAGCTTTTTCTCGGCACCACTGTCGGCAATCCTCCCGCGCAACATCTCTTCAACGGAGCCGGAGCCGGCTCGCGCACCATGCACGACAACCTGATTCAACGGTTTGGAATGAACGCCGCTCCGGGCTTCGCCGAACGGAACCATCTGTTGCTGCCGACCGAAGGCTACATGATCGGGCTGAGCGACGTCCCGGATTCGATCAGACACGGTCGGCATCTTGCCAACTTTCGACTTGGTATCGGTCTTCCCTCCCTGGTCGACTTCTGGCCGTTGCGCCATCTTGATCTCGGCCTTTACAGCTCTCTCGGCTGGGTGTTTCCGGAACGGGTGACCTTTGACGATTTCGAGAGGTATCATCTGGAGGCGGGGGGAACGATCACAATCGACCTCCTTCAATTTCTCTTTTCGGAGACGCAACGAGATCTGATCGACAGCCCGAATCCGGTTCGCCTGACACTGCACGTGCCGTTCTGGGCATCTTCCCGGCTGATCGGCGAAACCGGATTTGCCTGGCGCTGGGGAATCAGCATCACGGAATGATTCCGGCTATGCTGCGGCATAACCGGCTGACGACCGAACAACAAACAGCCCCCAAAAAACAACAGGAGGAAACCGAACGGCCTCCTCCCGCGTTATGAATCCCGTCTTTTCCTCTCTCGTTTCTGTGCATGGAGACGGGGGCATTCATAACATAAACACGATTCAGATTTCGAGATCGACATCATCGAGCATTGCCCGGAGAATCGCATCGTCATCTCCATCCTCGATTGCGTCGATCATCTCCAGATCATCCTGTGTCAGCACAATGCTGTAGCTGGCATCTTCGGTTTCATCCTCGAGCCCCGGGATATACGCATCGGCATCCAGGTCCGGAGGTCTGGGTGTCAGTTCCAGTTCCTGCGGCTGATTCAACCCGGCAACGACCTCCGAGCCGGGATCCACGGCATCCGAACCGAAGGGGAAGACACCGGTCAGAAGGGCAATTGCCAGAAGTCCGACAACGCCGGTCAACGATCCCCAGATCAGAGCCGGCGACCACCAGGCCTTCTTCTTCGGCACCTGCTTTTCCTCGATCCGTTCATGTACCCGCAAAAGGAAATTATTCCAGTATGCCGGATGGGGCTCCGAAGGGCCGGGCACCCGGCTGAGCAGAGCATGCAGTTCCTGCACGTCCCGCTCGATCACATCATCCATCCTGTTCATCTCGTACTCCTCGCTATTCAGCTTCTTTCCCATAGTTCAATCGTTCCAGCTGTCGGCAAACGCCGTCGGTGTATGGCCGCTATACTTTCGTGTATGATTTTCCTGCTTCCTTTCCGGTTCCGCTACAGATCGTCCTCATCCTCTCCGATCAATCCATCGGCATTCTCGATATTCAGACTACCGTGGTTCTCCTTCACATAGGCCGCCACTTTCTTGACGGCATGGTGAAAGTTTGCCTTCAACCCCCCGACGGTCGTACCGAGAATCGAGGAGATCTGCTCGTAGGGCATCTCATCATAATACCGCATGATAAAGACTGCCCGCTGCTTCTCCGGCAGTGTCCCGATCGCCTCTTCGATCAGCGACACATTCTCCCGACGCATCATCTTCTTGTCCTGATCGGCATCCTTCGAAAGGAAGGGAAGATAATCGTCCAGATCGACCGCATTGCGAACCTTCTGTTTACGAAGGTGATTGATCGAAAGATTAACGGCTATACGATAGAGCCAGGTATAGATGTTGGAGTCTCCGCGGAATCCCTCCAGGGCCGTATAGGCCTTCACGAAAACATCCTGGGCAATATCGTCGGCATCCTCATGGCGCTTGACCATGCGTCGTGCAACCCAGTAGATTCGCTTCTGATATCTGCGGACCAGTTCGTTGAACATGCGTTCCTTCTGGCCCGAGTGATAGAGTTCAAGAAGCTCCTTGTCGTCGAGTTCGACCATATTGCCCTTGCTTGCGGGCCGGGGTTTGCCTCAACGACGGGTCTGCTCTTCAGCGCAAATCCGTCCTGTGACTCCCCGGTATCCTGAACGTTTAAACGTAGAGAAACGGCTGATAAAAAACTTGTGCGAACCGCACCGGAGGCTCCTATCCCCGCGCGATGTGCAGCACTTCCAGCTTCATTGTTCCGGCCGGAGCGGTCGCCTCCACAACATCGCCGACTGTCTTCCCCATCAGAGCCTTGCCGATCGGCGAGGTCACCGCCAGCTTTCGCTTCTCAAGATCGGCTTCTTCC
>CBFGQN010000415.1:0-4357 GCA_965650895.1 uncultured Ignavibacteria bacterium
AACGTGCGAATGGGAAGTTCCACATAGAGCCGGACGACGTGAACGACGCCGAGAAAGACAAGCAGAAGGCCGATGCCGAAACGGAGCCGGTCGGGATCGATCTGATCAAGGAACAGCCCCCCGAGAAAGGCTCCGGGAACAATCCCGAAAGCAAAGAGCTTCAGAGCACGCAGATCCAGAAAGGATCGGAGGATCGGAAGGCGGGCGATATTCCAGCCCATCGGTATCAGCGCCGTCAGCACCACCGCCTGGGAACTGCCGACCAACGCGACAAGGACCGGCAGCAGCAGCAAGCCCCCGCCGAACCCGACGACCGTGTCGAGGAGTCCGGCGATAAACGAGGCCAGAGTAATCTGAATGATCTCAACCATAGAAGGGAAAGATCTGAAGGATTGGCGAAACGCGAAAGGGAATCGATCCCCTCAAGGGGAGAGAAGAACCGGGTTCAGACCACATGACGATCAATCTGCAGGAGGGAATCGAAACGCTTGCGGATACTTTCGATGAAGCAGGGGGCGATCGGGTGGCGGAACATCGGGGCGGCAAGGCACTGCTGGTACAATTCGCGGGCCCTGGCCAGATCGCCCATCTCGTAATACGTGCAGGCCATCTCCGCGTAGATCACATTGTTGTTGGGGAAGATTTCCAGTACCTTCTCGAAGTGGGCAATCGATTCCTCGTAGGTGCCGCGCGGAAGTTTCCGACCGTTAAGGATCTGCACCACCGTCCGGACTCCCGGCTTCAGCGCAGCAAGTTCACGGTGCCACATCGCCAGGATGTAGTGACCGATCCAGTTGTTGTCGATCTGGATCGCCCGCTCGGCATGGTGCCGCACCTGCCACGCGCTCAGGATCACTTCCTTCCGCGAACCGCTCAACTGCGACTCGCGCCCCAGCGCTCCGGCAAGCATTGCGTGACCGATCGAGGAGTTGCAGTTCAGACAGAGAGCCCGTTCGGCCCAGCGTCGCATCTCACGCACATGCTCCATGTGCATCGGATGGTTGCCGTCATGACCGAGGAAGAAAATCTGGTAGTAGTGGGCGCGGGCCAGGTGGCCGCAGACTTCGGCCGAAGGGAAACGTTCGTAGAGAGAGTTCCACATCTCGATAGCGCGATTGCCGTCGCGCCGCATCAACGCATCGTATCCTTCACGGAGATACTCCGGTACGCGTTCGGCGAACTCGTAGGGCGAAAGTTCGTCCCCGCACCCCGATCTTTTCTCAGGAGCCGCAGGACGATTCCTGAGCATGTCGGGACTTCGGGTCTCTTTCGCGACCACCCCGTTTCTGTCGATGCCGTTGTTCATCAATGAATTCCTTGCTGTCATCATCGACCAATGGGGGGTAACCACCGGCCCTGAAAATAGTTCTCCGACACAGGCGTTAGGCTCTTCCGAATCGAACGGAAGATGCACGGGATAACGTTCTACGCCCGGACGATGCTATCTTACAAAGGGAGCGTCCCGCATGGTGTAACATTATGTCGGGTGGGCTCCCCTTCACCACATTTTTACACTTGGAACTCAAGCCTGAAGAAGCCATGTTTCGCATACAGAACAACCTTGTCGACCCTTCAATCGCCACGGTAAAATTTGCCTGTGACCTCTCGAAATGCCGGGGAGCCTGCTGCACGATGCCGGGAGGAAGAGGGGCCCCCCTTGAAGAGAACGAAGTGGAACACGTCCGGAAAGCCGAGCGGGCGGCCGCCCCGTGGCTCTCCGGGGAGAAGCGTCACATCATCCGGCAACACGGAAGCGTTGAAGGGAAGCCGGGCGACAGAAGCACGAGATGTGTCGATGACCGCGACTGCGTCTTCGTCTACTACGAAGGAGAGATCGCCAAGTGTGCGATGGAACGGGCCTGGCTGGAGGGAGAGTCCTCCTTCCGCAAACCCCTGAGCTGCCATCTCTTCCCGATCCGGGTCGACGAACTCTTCGGCGGATCGCGCCTCCGCTACGAGCAGATCGACGAGTGCGAGCCGGCACTGGAACGGGGAGAGCGCGGGAACATTTCTCTGGTCGAATTCCTGAAGGAACCGCTTGTCCGGGCCTTCGGTGAGGAGTTCTACGAAGAACTTCTCGCCACTTCACAACAGCAGTAGGGAAGAGAACTCCCGGAAGATCAGCAATCGACAGGGGACTCGCACAGACTTCTGCCCGCCTCCCCTTTCCGTAACCCTTATCTCTTCGAAGTGTAGGTTCCGGACCGCATTACCGATTCATCCGGTTCGTCCCTTGAAAAGTTCGGCATGATTTTGGTATGTTCTGTCTCTACTACTTGATCAACGATGCTATCTCTTACCCAGAAACAAAGCCAGCAGCAGAAGCTGACACCGCAGCAACTTCAATACCTGAAGCTGCTGCAACTCTCGGCCATTGCCCTTGAGCAACGGGTCAAGGAAGAACTGGAGATCAATCCCCTGCTGGAAGAGTCCGACCGGTTTGAAGGGGAGACCGACAGCAGCAACGAAGGGTCGGAGGAGAGGGAGCCGAACGAACGGGAAGAGATCGACTGGGAGGAGTTCGCCCCGCAGGACGCCTACGAACACTACAAGACCGGTGCCGCTACTGCCGGCAGAGATGATTCGTCGCAGGATATCCCGCAGCCGGCCGAACAGACCCTTGCCGAGATTCTGCTGCAACAGCTTCGGATGCAGACGCTGACCGAGGACGAGCTGGCCCTGGCCGAGGAGATCATCGGCAACATCGACGCCGACGGCTATCTGCGCCGGAATCTGCAGGAGATCATCGACGATCTGAACAGATTCATTGTCGAGACCGGACAGGCGAACGCCGTACCGTCGGCAAAACATGCAGGGGCCGATCCATCCTTTGCCTCCTACGACCGTCGCTTTGCCGAGCAACCCTTTGGAAGAGAACGGCTGAACATCGCATCCCCTCTCTCCGCAAACGCATCTTCCGACGAGATCGCAACCGAGGAGACCCCCCTTCCCTCCCCCGACAACTCTTCCTCTCGGCGAACCATCGCCGACCTTTCGCTTGAGGAGATGGCCAGTCTGCCGATCGAGGAACTGGCCCGTATCCTTGAACGGGGGACATCACACATACCGGAAGCAACTCCGTCGGCAACGGCGGAGGGACGGGGGGAGAAGACCGATCAGGGAACGAACGGACACGCTCCCCTCCCCGAAGATCTGTTCACGCTTGAGGATGCCGAACGGACACTCCACACCATCCAGCGCCTCGACCCTCCCGGCATGGGGGCCCGCGATCTTCGCGAATGCCTGATGGTGCAACTGGAAATGAGCGAGAAGAAATCTCCCGCTCACAGACTTGCCTACCGCCTGCTGGAGGAGACCTACCGGGAATTCACGATGAAGCATTTCGAGAAGATCTGCCGTCGTCTCGAATGTACCGAGGAGGAACTGCGCGATGCGGTGGAGATCATCACCTCGCTGAACCCGAAACCGGGAGAAGGCTACTCCTCGATTATCGGCGGGAACTACGTGACGCCCGACTTCGTGGTGGAGCGGGACGGAGAGGATTTCATCATCACCGGCAATGATGTCTTCGTCCCTTCGCTCCGGATCAATCAGGGCTACCAGGAGATGCTCCGCAAAGGGAAGAGGAAGGAGAACGGCGTCGACAACGACACGAGGAAATTCCTTCGCCAGAAAATGGAGTCGGCCAAGTGGTTCATCGCCTCGATCCACCAGCGCCGACAGACGATGATGAAGGTGATGAGGGCCATCCTTGAATTGCAGACCGATTTCTTCCGTCACGGACCGGAGCACCTGAAGCCGATGATCTACCGTGACGTAGCCGAACGGATCGGGATGGATATCTCCACAGTCTGCCGTGTGGTCAACGGAAAATATGTCCAGACCGACTACGGAGTTTTCGAGCTTCGCTATTTCTTCTCCGAAGCTCTGGAGACCGCCTGGGGAGAGGAAGTATCGAACAAGGTAGTCAAGGGAAAGATCAAGGAATTGATCGACAATGAAGCCAAGAGCAAGCCCCTCTCCGACGAGGTGATCAGCGAGCAGATGCAGAAGATGGGATACAACATCGCCCGGCGAACGGTGGCGAAGTATCGGGAGCAGATGCAGATTCCGGTTGCCAGGTTGCGACGGGAGCTGTAGAGGAGAAGTATTCGCGTTCCCTCCTCTCTGGCTGATCTTTCCCTCCGGATCCCTTCAATTTCCTTCTCCTCCCCCCTTTGCTTTCAGTTTGTTGCCGACTCCCTCCCCTGCTTTTCTTGCACTCATCAGCGGCACACGTCATATTGTGCCTCCCCATGTATGGAAAGACATTCAGCATCAACTATCGAAATCAATCAGTCATGAAAACGATACACGAAACGGGACCGTCGCAGGCAAGCTCGCTGACGCCGATCGA
>CBFGQN010000416.1:0-4343 GCA_965650895.1 uncultured Ignavibacteria bacterium
AGAATTCGTCGAGGTTGGAGGAGAAGATGGCCAGGAACTTCAGGCGTTCAAGCAGGGGATTCGTCGGGTCTTCGGCCTCCTCGAGAACGCGTTCGTTGAAGTCGATCCAGCTCAGTTCACGATTGACGAAATATTGCGGATCGCGAAAATCGGTCCGGACCGGAGGATTCTCCGGAGCTTCTTCCTTCTGCCGGCCGTTCAGCCCGATTTCCTTGCCGGTTCTCAGATCAGACATACGTGGTCGTTTGGTTGCAACAAGTCAAAGGGGATAAACTACTCTTTCACCGGCAGGATTTCAAGTCTTCCCATATTATATGTTGGTGATTGTCACGGGACCGGCTTTGATACACGTCGTGAGAGTGCAAACCGTCAGAAAAGCCGATTTTGAAGCCCGGAACAGTACAGGAGGACGGAGATCTCCGTTTTTCGCATAACCATACACAGCACAACAAGGATTTCTATGCAGAATCTTCCACTTTCGCCGCTTTACGATCCGACGCTCGTCCAGCCGATGCGCGATGAGATAACTGCGCTCGGCGTAAAGGAACTCCGGACACCGGAATCGGTGGACGAGGCGCTCGGCAAGGAGGGAACGACATTGCTCTTCATCAACTCGGTCTGCGGCTGCGCGGCCGGCAGCGCCCGCCCGGCCCTGCGGCTTGCAATGGGACACGACACCCTTCCTGACCAGGTGGTCTCGGTCTTTGCCGGACAGGATCGCGAGGCGACCGAGCAGGCTCGGAGCTACGTCCACGGTTTTCCGCCGTCGTCGCCGATGTTCGTCCTGATGGAGAAAGGGCAGGTGATTCACGCCGTGCCGCGCCATCATATCGAGGGATACACAGCCGAGCAGATCGCCGATAATCTGAAAGGAGCCTTCAACGCCTATTGCGGACAGAAGGTATAAGACTCCGGACAGCATCGGATCAGCAGGATAAAAGGAAGCCGGGGCCCCACCTATGGAGTCCCGGCTTCTTTTGTATGAAGATCTTTTTTTTCGGCGATCTCCCCCCCTACTCTTTCCGGATCGAATCCACTTTCATCTGCAAATGCAATCTGTTCCGTTTCCGGGTGATGATCCGGGAGGTTTCCGCCGGAGACGTCTGCACCTGTTCCTTTGGATCGGCATCCAATCCGGCATCGGCACGGGAGACCGGAAGCGACAGAGGGGCATCGGCGGAAAGCCGGTTCTCTGCGGAACCGGTCTCACTTCTCTCTTTCGCCTTCTCTACCACTGTCTCCCCGGCACCTCCGAGCGGGCCAGCCTTCGACTGGGGCGGAACCGGCTCTTCGGACGGATGTTCGCGAACCGTTTCCGTTCGGGGGACGACGGAAGATTCCGCCGGATCAGCATCGGACGAATCGAGCAGGATAAAGGTAACCCCGCCGCTCAGCAGAAGGGCGAGAACGGAGTTCAGGAAGATCTTGCCCGAGACAAGCTTTGCCGTCCACGAGGAAGTGGTGCCGACGGCCCCCCCGCCGTCAGCCGGCATTGCCGAAGCGGCAAGAAGTCCCATCAGACGCCTGCGGGAAGTCTCCGGATCGTGCTCTCCGCGCAACGCATCCCGATCTTCGCTCAGGATCTGCCGGAGTCGTTCGTCCGCTCCGACCGTCGCGGGATCTCTCCCCTCGAATCGCTGCTCTCTCTGTCTCATCGGTTCTACCTTTTTCCTGTTGCTTGATTGTTCCGACCGCGTGAGGAGTGATCCAGAATAATCCGTCGCAGTTCCTTCCGTCCCCTCGACGCTCTCTTCCAGGCCGCCTCGGTGGAGATGCCGAGCATCGCACCGATCTCCTCGAACCCGTATCCGGAATAGATATTCAGCAGAAGAACTTCCCGGTATTTCATCGGCAGACGATCCAGTCCTTCGAGCACCGCCTCTTTCAACTCCCCCGCTTCATCATCTCCGCCTGCTTCGCTCTCCTGCCGTTCCATCTCCTGCCGGAATCTTCTGCGCCGCTCGACTTTTTTCAGGAAGTTCAGCGAGAGGTTCCGGGCGATCCTCAGGAGGAAGCCGACCGGATTGTGAATGTCCTGCGGTTCGTTCCGCAGGCGGAGCAGACGCTCCCAGACCTCCTGCATCACATCCTCCGCACCGGAAGGATCGCCGGTCAGCCGGGCACAGTAGAGGTAGAGCCGCTGGTGATGGCGATCGAACAGCTCGGCAAAAGCCCGGTCGTTACCGGCCAGGAACGCCCGCATCAATCTTCCGTCTTTCTGCATGGACAACGACTCGACCTTCACTTCAGCCGACTGCAACTTTGTTCCCGATATGGATATTCCGGACTCGGTCATCGGTTATGGCGATACCCTATTCCCGTTGTTTGAAGTTGATGACAATCGGGGGGACGGAATCCTGACGGGGAGAGCATGGGTTCAGCCATCAGCCGGGGGCTTTCAGGTGTGAGCCGCCGGTTTGATGCCGGGCTGTGGCAACATCCCCGGCAGGAATATAGGGCGGATCGAAAAAAAGCCGTCGTCCGGACGGTATCGGAAACGAATCGACCGGTTCGGTTCTCTCCTGTTCGGCTGCCGGTTATCCGCCGACCTCCGGTACCGTGTCAGGAATCGATGTGCAGCGATGTCTTTCCGTCGTACATTCAGAAAGTTTACATAAAACGTCGGGAAAGGAAATCATATGCGAATCCCATTATTGCCTCCGTTAACGCTTCTCCTTGCAGCCGTTCTGCTGACGATTACCGGTTGCAAGGACCACTTGCCCACGAACCCCGCCCAGACCGGAACAATCGTCGGGCGGGTTGTCCTCAACGACGAATCTATCGCAGCATCGCAGCACAGCCCGATACCGCTCGGCGGCAGCTACGGCGGCGTCAGGGTATCGCTTGTCGGGACCGATTATTCGACGGTGACCCAGGCCGACGGATCGTGGCAACTGAAGGATGTGCCGGCGGGGATCTATGATATCCTGTTCGAGAAAGACGGGTTTACCTGGAACCGGATATGGAATCAGCAATTCGTAGGGAACGGTACCCTTAACCTCAACTCCGGCACGTTGAACGCTCCGACACCCCTCTACAAAAAGCCTTCGTTCTCCATCACCTCACTTTCTGTGACGTGGTCGCAGACCATTCCCGGCTCTCTCGAACTCGGAGGGGAGATTTCAGCTCCGGCACCGGCCGACGGCAGGCTGCAGGTGGCCCTCTACTATTCGAAAGAGGAGAGCGAGATCAGGAATCTGAACCCCGTTCTGGGCAAGAAGTATGTCTGGCCGAGATACAACTACATCATGCCGAACACCAGGCAGATCACCGGCACCATCTACGACACGGTTCTGAGCAACTATCCCTCCGGAACGACAATCTACATGAAAGCCTATCCGGTTTCCGGCTCGGTCATCTACGGAGACCCGGCCCAGCCGGATCAGCAGTGGGTGCCGGGAGTCGGCACCGACGCCGGCGCTTCGGATGTTCTTTCGATTGTCGTTCCATAGGTTCCCCGGTTCCGGCAGGATGCTCCGATTCGACGGCAACACATCATCAACTTTTTTGCAGCAATCATGAACAGATTCTTCTTCCCCTGCATTGCAGGCATCATAACAGTCTTGCTTCTGACGACCGCACCGGGCTGCAACGACCGGCTGCCGACCGAACCGACCGGATCGGTGATCATGCCCCTTGCCAAGGGGAACATGTGGATCGGCACACTGACGACATACGCCGAAGACGGCAGCGTGATCGGCACCGAGCCGGACACGATCGCGGTCACGGAACAACGGTTGACTACGATACACGACGGAACGGGAAACCGGCAGCATATCTGGTACCGGTGTAAGGGTCTGAGCTCGGACTCCCTGCCGTACTGGTATCGAAACGGCGATGAAGGACTGTTGCAAACAACTGAAGATGGGTTGTCGGCAATTGAGAATCAGCAGGGAAACTGCACCTGTCTTTCCCTCATTGCCCGGTATCCGGCACAGACGGGAGACACCTCCGGGACGGCACCGAAGGCAAAGGTGCTGATTCCGAATCCCGATGACCCGGCGAATCCCCTTATTGTCGATCAGATCATCGCCCGCTACGTCGAGTCGACCGACACGGCGGTTATCGTTCCGGCCGGTTCATACCGCTGTCATCTTTACTATCTCAAACTTATCTCACCGGATAATGCAAGGTTCGCAGGTTCCACGCCCTGGCAGTATATGGTGCCGGATATCGGTCCGGTAAAGATCGAATGGTATGAGGGGGGATCCCCCGCCACCGGACGGATGACGAAGAAATGGGAACTGGTGGAAACACACTTGAACTGAGAGAAGAGAACAACGATGATGCACCAACCGACTATCAGATCCGCACGGAGACCGGCACTTCCCTGCCCGACTTCC
>CBFGQN010000417.1:0-4330 GCA_965650895.1 uncultured Ignavibacteria bacterium
ATTGCGCCGTGTCCGACGGCGGTGTTCGGCTCGCCCATGGTGACCGGGCCGTCCGAGGCCAAACTGGTGATCGGCAGCAATGCAACGGCCGGAGATCTGGAAGTGCTGTTGCAGGGAAGCGCCAGTGGAACCGAGCATCTCGGTTCGGGTGAGGGATCCGCTATCACCGCTCCGCAGAACGGAGCGTTTGAAAGTGCAGGACGACTGGTCGGTGCCGGTGGAATGCATCTGAAGCAGAGCGTTCCGAACCCGGCCCGTGAAAATGTGGAGATCGGCTTCATGCTTCCGGAAGCCGGATACGCCACACTGGATGTCTACGACCTGAGCGGAGCACATGTAAAGAGCATCCTCTCGGAAGAGAGGGAGGCCGGTATTCAGAGCATTACCTTCGACGCCGAAGGTCTGGAGAGCGGCACGTACATGTATATACTGCGTCAGGGAGAGAAGGTACTGACTCGCTCGATGACTATCGTCAAATAGGGTAACCCGCAATTCCCATAGTCGAGTGAGGGTAGGACGTGCGGTTCCCGTACGGGAACCGCACGTTTTTTGTGGCAACCAGTTGATACACATCGATTCTGAAACGAGTTGACATACTACTGTATAATTCCGTATCATTCACTCCTGTGAAGACCGAGCAGTCCTGAAAAGCCAGGATCATGCTGCCGGTTCTTCTCGTATGTATACCCCCCGCATAGATAAAGTCATTATCAGCTACCACATCATAGCATTGCAGTTAACTGTTCACAAACACGGGAGTATCAATGATGCGGTTCATTACACACTACTCTTGCCGGGGTCGGTGGGAGATTTCTCTCTTTGCGGGTTTGATTCTGTTCCTGGCGTCGTCAGGCGGGGCGGCCGCAATGACCGATCTGTACGAATTGTCCAAGTCAACCGGCTCGCCCACCGATATGAGTGGGTCGACAACACTGTTCAGGGCCTATGAATCGAACAGGTCCTCGGGATTGAGAGACATCGGATTTGATTTCTACTTCGATCAACAGAAGTACACCAAATTCAATGTCACTCCAAGCGGTCTCCTTTCGTTCGCCTCCTCACCCTACACAACCTATTATCCCTATTACTTTCCGAACAGCTCAAACCTGCGTAACAGCTATCCGCTGATTGCCGGGTACTGGGGACGGTACTTCTATCCGTCAGGTTCGGGCAAGGTCCACTACAAGGTGACCGGTACGGCACCGAACCGGGTGCTGACGGTCGAGTGGTTGAACGTCGGCCGTTTCGGTTCAACCTCCAATCACTGGGGAACCTATCAGGTCCGCCTGTACGAGACCTCGAACAAGATCGAATTTTTCTACGATCATCTTCAACGGTATTCCAGTTCCTCCACTTCCTACTCCGGTGCCATCGGTATGGCTTCAAGCGCTACCCGGTATCTGAATGTCTACGGTAATAACTTCCCCAGCGAAGTCTACCTGTATCCGAACGGAGGGTATACTACCTACTATCGTGTGTACTACGATCCGATTGACGATAACACGCTCTATACCTTCAGTCCGTGCGAACGGGAACTGGTGGTGACGGGGGATGTGACCGAGGGAGGGACCGAAAAGATGGAGAAAAACGACGTGCTGCTGAGCGACAAAGCCGTGCAGCGCGGAAGCAGCAACTCCTTCCGTCCCTTCTTGCTGACCAATCCGGACAACGGGTGTACTTCCGTGAGCTATACGGCGAGCTTCAGCGGTCCGGCTGCAGCCGATTACTCGGTCGCTTCCGGTACCATCGGCATCGGTGGAAGCGCTTCGCCGGAAATTGTCTTTACACCACAGGCTATCGGCGAACGGAACGCCACGGTCACGTTCAATCTCAGCAACGGGACGAAGCTGACCTACGGCGTCAACGCCTCCGGACTGACTCGTATCAACTGGCTGGCCGATATCTCCGAAGGAGGAGTAGAAGGAATGCCGAATGGGGTGGAGCTGATGAAGAACATCGACGTCAACCGCGGAGCAAGCGGAGACTTCCAGCCGTTCACCATCGAGAACTTCAACCTCAATCCGGGATCGGATCAGGCCGAGGTCCGCTACATCCTCGATGACCCGCTGGACGAGTACGAGATCACGTTGCCGGGTGAGGAAGGACTGACCGACTACATCGGCGGCGGAGAGAGCTCGACGCCGGTGCTGACCTTCTCGCCGCACAACGGAGGGACCGACTACGGCACCGGTCACCAGCAGGCTCGCCTGACGGTGATTGCCGACGGCGAGATGCGGGAGTATGTCCTGCAAGGGTTCAGCGTGGCTCCGGCCGTGGAGTTTTTCCTGGAGGATGAGCCGGTGCTCGGCGGTGACGGGCGGTACTTCCGGAACATCGTCACCTGCGTCGGCGAGCAGGCGACGACGATGCGGATGACGATCCGCAACGTCAACAAGGTGGATGTGGAGCTGGAGAACTTCGATGTGTACCTGGTCGACAGCCGTGTGCAGGAGGGAGCGCCCCCGTATCCGCTGCTGGAGAACAGCTGGGGCGGGCTGGTGAAGGCACAGGACTACGTGTTGTCGGAGGATGTAGGTGTGGCGCCGACGACGGCGAACCGTCTGGTGAAGTTTCCGCTGACGCTGTCGCCGGGGGAGGAGCGGACGTACTACCTGACGTACGTGTCACAGATGCCGGAGAAGCGCTACGCTCGTCTGTTCATGCAGACCAACGGAGTGAACTTTTTCGGACGATCGCTGGAGAGCACGCGGAAGGGCTCGACGGTAACCGAGGAGCGTGAGGGGTTGCTGACGCTGGAGTTTTTCGGACGCGGAGTCGGCGGGGGTTTGTCGAAGGATATGAGCGGAGCGTTGGAGGGGTTGTCGATGACGTTTGCAGGAGTGAAGGTGGGAGAGTCGGTGGAGAGCGAGGCGATGGTATACAACACGGGAGAGTGTGAGTTGCGGATCAGCAAGTCGAAGCTACTGGTGTCGACGGGGGATGCGTCGGAGTTTGAGTTGCTGGAGGTGTTCCCGGGTGTGGTGGTGGATGGAGATGACTATGTGATCGGTCCGGGTCAGAGCGGGAAGGTAACGGCGCGGTTTACGCCGAACCGTTCGGGTTCACGTCGTGCATCGTTGATGCTGCAGACGAACGACTCGACGGTGCAGGTGGAGGGGATCACGGAGCGAGGAGTGTACTATCTGAACCTGTACGGCGTGGGGAAGGCGGACTTGCGCGCGCGGAGTGTGGAGTTACCTCCGGCGGTGATTGGTGGTGCCGGCTCGGCAGGTGTTGTACGTGTGGAGAACACATCGACGGAGGTGTTGGAGATCACGGGGTTGAATTTGGTGGGAGCGGATGTGGGAGAGTTGAGCGAGGATGCTGCGAACCCGTGGCCCGCGCTGCCCATCCGACTGGACCCGGAAACCTCGGTTGATCTCGGCGTTGCTTTGAACGTCGCGGCAGGAGGCGTTCCCGGTGTGCGTGAAGCCGTACTGGAGATCAGCTATGGCAGTGGAGGTACGGAGCAGATCAAGGCGAAGGTGTCGGGACTTGCCGGCACACGCGAACTGCAGGTCGGACCGCAACAGTTGTTCGCCGGAATGGAAGTCCCGGTCGGTTCGATCGCACGCCGAACGGCGATTCTCTCCAACACGGGGACCTTCCCGGTGACTCTGACGAACCTCCGGATCGAAGGGCCCGGCATGGCCGACTACTCGTTTATCGCGCCGCATCGCGGAACGATCGATCCGGGCAGTTTCGCTTTTGTCGAGGTCTCCTTTACGCCGGGCATGATCGGCAATTCGGACGCGAAGCTTGTGATTTCAAGCGACGCGGTCAATGGAGATCTGGAGGTGACATTGAACGGAACGGCCTCTTCCACAGCCTTTACGGGAGACCCCAGCAACGGCTCGGGAGAGACGGTTCTTGAAAACGATACGGAACAGAGAGCAGCCCGCCCATCGCATGGTGCGACGCTGTCTCTCGGACAGAACATGCCGAATCCGGCTGGAAGCTCGGCGGAGATCACATTTGCTCTTCCCGCAACGGGAAGCGTCGAAATGGAACTCTACGATGCAGCCGGTTCGCTTGTCCGCACGATCC
Source organism: uncultured Ignavibacteria bacterium (assembly GCA_965650895.1). Lineage (GTDB taxonomy): Bacteria > Bacteroidota > Ignavibacteria > OLB7 > OLB7 > JAGWAZ01. The sequence continues at coordinate 4,048 of CBFGQN010000417.1, forward strand.
TTTCGGAAGATCGGGCTGCGGGTGAACATTCGGTACGGGTTGATACCAGAGGTCTGCCGAACGGACTCTATTTCTACACGCTTCGGCAGAACGGACAGGTACTGACTCGCTCGATGACCATCGTCAAATAGGGTAACCCGCAATTCCCGATTTCGAGTGATCAGGAAGGTGGGGCGACTCCGGAAGGAGTCGTCTCACCTTTTGTAGTTTTGTCGGACTCCGGAAGGAGTCGTCTCACCTTTTGTAGTTTGTCGGAATCAGGAAGGGATGAGGCCCTGATCGG
>CBFGQN010000418.1:0-4328 GCA_965650895.1 uncultured Ignavibacteria bacterium
AGCGAAGCGTCCGGAAACTGCCACGCAAAATTGCGCGAACCGTAGGCAAAGGCCCGTGCCGCAAAGTCGCGGCTCCTGTTCTCGCCGACTCCTCCCGCCTTCAGTCTGATCTTCCGCACCGGCAGCGTCAGGTCTCCTCCGTAACCGACCGCATCCTCCTCCAGGTGGGAGAAGAAACGTCCGATCTGCGTGTGACTGGGAGCCTGGCTGATAGCCGCACGGAACGGAGCGCTTGTGTCGAATGCGTCGCGGAAGTAGAGGAACCGTCGGTAATCCGGCTCGTCCCTGTTCGCCGTCGATCCGAATCCCCGCCAGTTCAGACGAAGCCCCCCCAATGCCGGGAACATGTGCTCTCCGGTGATCTGTCCGCTGTAAAAATCACGTTCAAGAAAGTAGAGACCGCTCAGTCTGCGCGTCTGACTGGTGTTGAAGTCGGTCCCCTCAAGCAGCGTCATCGAATTTTCCGATGTCCGGCTGTACACGTTTCTGATGCCGAGACTGTGGGTGGCGGACAACTTGTAGTTCAGATTGAGGATGCCGCCCCACAGGACCGAATATTCGTTCTGCACGCCCGGATAGGCGAACCGACCGGTATCCCGTCGGAAAATCTCCTCGGAAGAATAGCTGTTGCGATAGGAAAGCGAAGCCAGAAGACCGAAATCGTTTCCGAAGAGTGCGAACCGATCGCCGTAGGCAAGAATGAATCCGGAGTTGAGCGGGACGCTCTGTTCGGCCGGAACCCAGTTGTTGGAGAGCCGCTTCCCCCACCCGGCCCGTTCCGATTCGCCCAGCGAGTCACGAAAGACAGGAGAGGAGGGAAATGCTTCCGGAAGTTCCCGCAGACCGTCGTCAATGCCCAGCCAGTCGGTCCCTCCATTTTTCGGAAGCTCGATCTTCCCGAACGTCGTCTCCCCTTCATATCCGACCGAGACCGAAATCCGCAGCGTCCGGCGGTCCGGGAAATCGGTCGTGTTCAACTGCACGAGTCCGCCGGTGAAGTCTCCCGGAAGATCGGGCGTGTAGGTTTTCGAGACGATCATGTTCTCCAGCAGGTTTGCCGGAAAGAGATCGAACGAGAAGGACTTCTTGTCCGGATCGGTGCTCGGCAGGGAGATACCGTCGATGCGCGTGACGTTGTATCGTTCGTTGGCTCCACGGACCGAGACGAACTTCCTGTCGACGATCGCCAGACCGGTCACCCGGGCCAGGGCCTCGCCGCTCGTCGCATCGGGCGAACGCCGCATCTGGGCGGTGGAGATGCCGTCGTCCATCGTGGCGGACGTTCGCCGGATCGAGAGCAATGCTCCCTCGGTCCCCATCTTCCGTCGGGTCGTAACGACTACTCCCTCTTCGACAAGCGAACTGTCGTGCAATGTCATGTCAAGCATATTCACCCCCGGAACGATCTGCACATCGGTAACCACCTGCAGGGCATACCCGAGCGATCTGAACTCGACGGCGTATGTGCCGACGGCAAGATCCCGCACCGAGTAGACGCCGTTCATATCGGTGGCCCCTCCCGATCTCGTATCCCGGATAATCACCGTCACCCCCGGAACAGGTTCCCCCGATGCGTTATCGACAACCCGTCCGCGCAGTTCTGCGACCTCATCATTCTGTCCCCGCAGAGTAAGTGCGCCCAAAAGGATCGCCGCAACCGTCAGGGATACAAGAGCCGAACTCCCCTTCTTCAATGTTTTCATACCTCTGGTTGATGTGGGAATTGATTGCTGTCTCCGGTCCGTATCAAGCACATGCCGTCGGTCGACAGAGTGGCCTCTGTGCGACCGACGGCAGTACCTGTTTGTCCGATTCGGAGCCCGGTCGTTATCAGTTCGCGAGAACCATGCGACGGGTCACCGACTCACCTGCGGAAGTCAGCGTGTAGAAGTAGATGCCGCTCGGAAGACCCGATGCATCGAACTCGACGCTCCCCTCACCGGCCGTCCGGACAGCGTTGTCCAGCGGGCGTGCCACGACTTTCCCCGCAACGTCGGTTACGACCAGAGTTACGGCCCCCGCAGTCGGAAGCGTGAACCGGATCGTGGTCGCGCTGCCGAAGGGATTCGGCACGTTCTCCAGAGCGAATGTGTTCCGCGTTCCGGCTTCGGTAACGCCGGAGACTTTCGCATGGACTTCCCACTCCACCTTCAGCGACTGGTTGTTCGCACCGCCGACAGTGATCGGCTCGATAACCGCAACGACGTTCGGATTGCTGATGGAGAAAGGAATATCCATCAGTTTGCCGTTCATCGGCTGGATCGGATCGCCGTTGGCGGTGATCGCCACGATCCGGATCTCGCCGTTGATGACCGCATACGAGAGTTTGAAGGGAGTCTCGATTCCGTTGTCGAGCGTGATCATCAGATCCTCCGGCGCATCGGCCGCCTTCAGCTTCATCTGATATCCCTTCACCGGAACCACATTGTCCATATTCACCATGATGCCGTTGTTGGCGACCTCGTAGGTAAACTTCACATCGTAGAGTCCGTTCCCCTTGGCAAACGTCTCCGGCAACGACCCGCCGGCAGTCGCCGAACCGTTCTTGCCCTCATCAATCGACTCGATTTTTCTCAGAACGTCGGAATCGGGCCACTGCTCGTTGAGGATTGCGTTGGTGATCAGGACAAGGTCCTGAACGTTCACCGAGGCATCGCCGTAGTTGTTGGCATCGTTGAAGATCTCGCCCGAGGCCCAGACCGGGCTCCACTCGGCCAGATCGGCCCGGTTGAACTGCCACGCATCGAACGTGCCGCGGTTGAGGATAACGTCGTTGATCTCAAGCAGATCGAGCACATCGACATGATCGTCGCAGTTGACGTCGCCGCGGGACGAGCCGTTGTAGATGTAGCAGGTCGTCGAGTCGCGGTTCGGATCGACGCCGATACCGGCCGGCTCACCGAGGTCGGTTGCCAGGGCCGACTGAACATCACTCAGATACATCACCGCCGTCGAGTCGTCGCCGCCGGCATCTCCATTGCAGAGCTTGATATCGGCGATGTCGAAGGTGACGACGAACAGATGATCGGTGTTCGCAGGAAGGTTCACCGACGTGTTGTTTCCGTATAGCACCACGGTCACTTCCGAAGCGCTTGCCGCCCGCTCGATCTCGTAATCGAACGACCAGTCGGCCGGGCTTGTGATTGCCGATCCCAGTCCCACGCTCTTGATCCGTTTGAGATTGTTCGGAATGTTGATCTTGAACTGGATGCCCTGGGCGGGAGTCGCACCGCTGTACTTCAGTCCGATCTCGGTCGAATGGCCGCTTGAGTTGTCCGCGACACTGTCGAGCGTCGTGACGAAGTAGAGTCCTTCTCCCGAACTGGCCACCGCCGTGGCGTTGCAGGTCGTGGAGTTCGTGCCGTCGTAGTAGATCGTTATGGTCGAGCTTGCCGCTCCCGCACCCGATGCGGTATAGGTCACGTCAACCTGAAGGTCCGTCGCCGCTACCGTCTGCGGGAAGGAGGCCGGAGCGGTGATGGCGAAATCGGGATTCGACGACGTGATGCTGTCGATCGTCACCGGATCGGTTCCGGCATTGCCGATCGTCAGGCTCTCCACAGCGGTTCCCGGTGTCGGAATCTGGACGATGCCGAAGTCGAGCGGGCACCCGCTGACGGTGATCCCGGTCGGAGCCGAAACCGGATCGTGCGTCTCGATCACCACCTCGGTGATGGCCGTGTTCGTGATGACCACCTGCGAGGTGGTTCGCATGTCGATCGTGCCGATCACCGCGCCGCCGAACGGGTCGGTCATCGTTGCAAATCCGTACTGCGAGGCAACGCTGGAAGCTGTCCAATTGATCGTTACCGGATACCCTCCTCCCGAACTGACCTGGAATTTGATCTTGTAGAGATCGGTCTGCGTGGCCGAGGTCGAAGGCCGGTAGTCGGCCGGGGAGCCCTGACCGATCGTTCCGTTACCGTGCGAGACGAAGCGGGCCTCGAAGACTCCCGACGGCGGGAACGGCGGCAACGAAAGTTCCGAAAGCGAGGCGTCGATGCCGTTGGTGGCGGCCGTGTTGACGCCGAAATCGAGCGTACGGGTCGAGCCGCCGTTGTCGGTAACGGTTACGGCGACGCTGGTGTTGGCCTGTCCGTAGGCAATCCCCCCGATCAGGAGGAAGCCCAGCATGAACAGGGCGACCCTGTTGAGAAATTTCATCGAATTCATGATCTGTATATGTTCTGTATTGCTGTTGTTTGAGTTCTGTTTCACGTATGCTGCAAGTAATGACCGGAACTATGGATTGAACTGGAGAACGCCTCCGCTGCCGGGAAGCTCCACGAAGTAGGCCTTGCCCGGAGCAAGCGTCGCGGCAACCTGAT
>CBFGQN010000419.1:0-4322 GCA_965650895.1 uncultured Ignavibacteria bacterium
CGCAGGGGTCGGGTTGAAGACGGTGAACGCTTCTTCTCTCGGAACGGTCTCGATCATCGGACGATAGTCGACCCGCCAGAGGTCGATCACCGTCAGCAGAATGGCCAGACTCAGAAGAACCGTCCCCGATATTTTTCCTTTCAGATAAGCCCAGGCCAGCAGACAGAATGCCCCGGCAAAGACTGCCGTCAGAATCCAGTCGGTCTGCACAATGCCGAAAACCGCCTCGGCCACCTGCGGAGGAACGCCGCCGTTGAACATCCGCTGGAGTCCCTGATCGGCGGAGATTGCCGAGATATAGGCCGACTTGATGACGAAGATCAGCAGGAAGAAGACTCCGGCTCCGACCGCTCCGTAAAGAAACGGCTTTGCCTCTTTCTCGCCCCGGACTCCTTCGCGTCCCTTCTTCAGCAGAGCCGTCAGACCGAACCCGGCCAGAAGCGGGAAGGCGAACTCGAAGATCACCAGCGACTGGCTCGGAGCGCGGAACTGGCTGAACTTCGGGACGAAGTTGAAAAGAATGTCGTAGAAGAGAGAAAAGTTCGCTCCGTAGGAGATCAGCAGACCGAAGAATCCTGCAATGCCGATGCCGAGGACAAATGGATTTGACCGGTATCGCCAGAGACCGTAGAGGCCGAGCAGCAGGACAAGAATTCCCATATAGTGGCCGGCATCGGTGAAGGGAGCTTCCGCATTTCCCCAGTAGGTCGGAATCGGTTCGTCCGGGAGACCGGCAACGTCCAGTTCCAGTTTGCCGAAACCGAAATACGTCGGTACGATATAGGTAAAAGTCTCGTCGACATCGTACGACCAGCCCGTCGCATACTTGTAGGGATCCTGCATGGTCTCCTCAAGAATCGGATCGGCCCCTCGTGTGGAGTATTCGTTGTACTCAAGCGTCACGGCAAACCGGTCCCATCCCATCCCGACGGCAAAAATTCCCGCAGCCAGACCGACCAGAGCGGCCCGGACTATTCCGGGTGTCTTTCCATTCTTCCGGACAAGCGACGTGATCAGCTCGGTCAGTAGCCAGATACCGACCAGACAGGCGCCGTAGAAGGCGGTCTGCGGATGGGCCGATTCCACCAGATAGTGAATCGCGAGGATCAGAAGTCCGGCGTAGAGATAGCTCCACCTGTCGATCAGTCTGTCGGCAAAGAGGATGATCCAGGGGAGAAAGGCCAGGACCATCGGTTTTGTGTTGTGGCCGATCATCACCCAGACGATAATCCACGTGCTGAAGATCGTGGCGAAGGCCGAGAAGAAGGCGACCGGTCGCGACAATCCTTTCCACCTGAGAAGGAAGAAGACGCCGAGACCGAGGAGGACGTAATAGAACAGAACCCGCATGATATCCTGATTCAGGAAACTGAAGACGTTCTGCACGATATGCAGCGCGGCCATCGTCAGGTCCCAGTTCCTGTCGCCGGTCACCATGTAGGCCGCAACACCCGGCATTCCACTGAACATGTACGGCATCCACTGGGGAGACTCCCCTTTGTCCGACATATCGCCCAGATACGTCCGGTAGCTCTCCCAGGAAATGTTGTCGTTTGCGTTGAAGTACTCTCCGCTGAAGATCGGTCCGCCGAAGAAGACCAGAAGCGAGAGGAGAAGCAGCACCGACCAGGCAAGCGACCGATACTTCTCGGGAATGAAGCCGAGGAGTTCCTTCTCCGGTGGAGCGGTTCGGGGTGTTGCCGATGCCTGTCGTCGGGACCGTTGCGGTTGACCGGGTTTGCGAGTCTCAGCCATGAATGGATTTCGGGTTTACGATTTCGGATTTACGATTCTCGAATTGTCTTGCAAAGATAGTATCGCGACTAATTCTGCCGTCCTTCAATAGCTGCCAGAAGAATGCCTCCGGCAAGTCCGATGATTCTGTCGAAGGCGTTTGCATCGGAGGTGAAGGAGACGTCGAGTTTGTAGATGAAGGGATTGAAGTGCTGTTTGTATTGGCAGATCTCACTCCCGGCCACCCGGGCAACGAACTGCTGCGGGATCAGATTGGTCAGGAAACGGCGGAGAAAGGCCATCATGCCGCTGTCCTCAAGAATCTCGCCGACTTCGTTGTCGTCGGCATCCATGATGATCCAGTGATCGCGGAACATCGATCCCCATCCCTTGCGGCGGAGTGCCCCGACCTTCTGGTCGTTCACCGAGTCGATCACGTCGTAGGCCGCCGCAAAGTCGATGATGTTCCGGGCCTGTATCCAGAGAATCTCCTCGCTCATCGACTCGTCCGAATAGAGGCGGATGTCCTCACGAATCTTGAACGCTTTCTGCTTTGAATAGAAGATCAGTTCGCCGTCCGGTCCGAAGATGTGGAATGCGCCGCCGACAAGTTTCAGCACTTTCCGTCTGATCGTGTAGCTGTCGAGTTGAAATCGTTCAAGCATTGTCGTAATGGTTATTGAAATGGACTCTTACTCTTCAGTGTGCGTATCTGTCGGAGACCTGTGCCGGATGGTTCGAAGCATTCAGACTCGCTCGGAAGTTCTCCGTTCCTTTTCCGTTACCAGTCCGTCCAGCAGACCGGCCAGCTCGCCCGTCACATGCTTTCGTTCATACCGGTTGATTGCCTCTCTGTTCGGCGTCACCGACGATGTCCCGTTGATATAGTCGTGATAGAGCGTCAGAAACGCTTCGGCGATCTTCTCTCGGTTCGATTGATGGGCCACAAAGCCTGCGCCGGTCTCGGCCACAAGATCGGCAATTGCTCCTTCCTCCGGCGCGATTGCGATCAACGGCTTCAGTGTGCCGATATATTCATAGACTTTTCCCGGCACGATCTCGGCGCTGTCGGCGGTCGTGTCAACGACCAGGAGAAGAGCGTCGGAGAGGAAAAGGCGGCGGATGCTCTCGGAGTGGGGCATGTAGCCCTGCACGTCGATCACATCCTGCGTACTGAAGGAGCGGAACATCCGGTGGACCTCGTCGCCGAAGCGGCCGATGAACTGCAGGCGGATCATCTCCGGATCGACCTCGCCGCCGCGGATCAGCGACTCGACCGCATCGAGAAACTCGCGCGGGGTGCGGAGTCCGTACATCGAACCGGTATAAGTCACGGTAAATCGTTTGTCCTTCCGTTCGGATTTCTCCACATCGGGAAAATCGTTGCTGTCGAAACCGTTCGGCAGGTGGCGGAACTTCTTCCGGTCGAGTTCGGGATATTTTCCGAGTGCATCCTCGGCGATCCCTTTCCAGGCGACGTCGACCAGATCGGCTTCGGTGAAGACCGAGCGTTCCATCTTTCTGTCGATTGCAGCCGGAACAGCCCAGCGGTCGGGCGTGGTCAGGAAGCCGGTCCACGGATCACGAAACCCGGCAATCCAGGGGAGGCCGGTCTTCCGCTTCAGATCGCGTGCGATCAGCGAACAGGTGTAGGGGGGAGAGGAACTGTAGATCGCTTCGATTTTCTCCTCTGCGATCACCCGTAATCCTTCACTGACTCCATATCTCCGCCATCCCATCCGTGCGTCCGGAATGAAGAAAGTGGCCCGGATGAACTCAGAGATCCGCTCGCTCAGCGGAATCTTCGATCCCTTTTCCCGGAGCGTGTTCACGTCGATCCCGTCACTCTTCTTCTTGCCGGTCAGTTTCCGGTACAGATCGTACGGCTCGAAAATATCGGTCCGGCAGACCCTCACATCTTCCGGGATCACCTCCAGCAACGACTCGTCACGCGCCGGAAACGTTCCGTCGCGGACGGTCAGCACAACCGGCTCCCAGTTGAAATCGCGCAGATACTGCACGAACTTCAGCACCCGTTGCACGCCGGGACCGCCGGACGGAGGAAAATAGTATGCTACGATCAGGACTTTGCGCATCAGGGGCGGAAGATACGGCGATCGGGGCGAATTCAACGATTTACCCGGAGCCGGAGAAATTAGTTATGGTCGCGGTGGCCGAACAGTACTCTGTCAAGGGCGGCCTTTCCGGGGCCGGCGATCAGGACCACGACCGCCATCACCAGATAGGTCAGAGCCAGTTCTTTTTTTCCGAACGGATCGTCCAGGTGACGGATGAAGCCGGCAACGAACATCGTGCAGAAGACCAGGAAGGCGGCCGGTCGTGTGAAAAGACCCAGGATCAGGAGGATGCCTCCGCCGAACTCACTGAGGGCTGCGCTCCAGGCGAAGAACTCGGGGAGAGGAAAACCCATCGAGGCGACCCGTTCGGTCAGTTTGCCGACTCCTCCGAAGACCTTGCCCCATCCGTGAACGACCATCATACTGCCGAGCCAGACGCGCAGCAGAAGGATAGCATAATCGCGCGACCAGGAACGGCTGAGGAACAGAGCAAGTCCGGATTGATTGTTC
>CBFGQN010000420.1:0-4317 GCA_965650895.1 uncultured Ignavibacteria bacterium
AATAGTCCAGGCCACTTGTTCCTGAGTCATCCCTCTTTCCTTTCGCAGTCGTCTTATGATCTGTCCGAAAAGCAACTGGCTGTGTTCTGATGAGAGAGGTTGAAGCCCTTCCTTACTTCGCTTCTTCATGTATGCGAAGCTATCCGTCTCCTCTTTTGAGCAATGTACGGCATAGTTGACATTGTGGCATCGTACTCGTATCTTGGCGTGTCGATATGAGTGGAGGGGAAATTTAGTCCCCTCTTGCGTGAAGCTCTACAATGTGGCAAGTTCAAAGTTAGATGTGTGCATATCTCACTGTTCGAGGGAACTCCTATGCAAGACAAAGAAAACTACCGATGGTTCTCAGCGATACTGAGCATCCTTTCGTTCACTTTTCTGAGCGGTTCACTATTGTGCGCTCAGGAAGGAAACCCACGCCATCCGGCGATTGTGCATTTTGAGGAGATCGGGAGGAAACCTGCGGCCTTCTGGCCCATGGGGGATATTAATCAGGATGGCATCGATGACGGAGTGACGGCATACTCTTTGGACACCTGCCTGGAATCGTGGCAGTGTGCACAAGAGCTTCGGATCCATTACGGTATCAAAGGTGCATTGCCAGAGCTTGATAAAGGAATTCGCCTTGCTCCGCCCTACCTGATATCGAAGACAGAGATTCGTGCGATTGGAGATTGGGATGGACAGAACGGTCCGGACATTTGCACGTACTCCATTTACTATGCAGATACATCGTTTGGCAATGCGGACGGCGTATATGATGGCACGGGCGTCATGCTCATTCACTGGAATGATGGAACCGGAAGATTTGCTAAGACTTCTCGGTTATATCCTCCAACTCCAGGTTCATTTAGTGCATTAGGAGAGACAATTGATGCCGATAAAGATGGTATCGATGATCTCTGCCTTTGGAATGGTTCGGGAACGAGTCGTCAGGATACGGGGATAGCAAAGATGCCGAGACTCTTTATCTATAAAGGCAAGTCATCGGCAGAATGGGAAGAGGACGCAAACGTTCCCGACTGGCACTGGTGGAATGCACCGCGAGATATTGATCGTATGGAGGCGCAGGATCTTGACCACGACGACGCCCAGGATCTCATCCTCTATCACAATGCAGCGAACAAACCGCTGACCGTCCTCTACGGACGTAACGATGGACAACTTCCCGATACCATCAGTGATCTCCAGCAAATCTCGATCAATGGCCTGGCCGCCGACTTCTCCGACGTGACCGGCGACGGCTATGCAGATCTCATTATCCTGAACTCTGCGCAGGATTTCGTCTACTGCTATGTGTCCACACCTTCGGCCCGGCGACTCTTGGAGATGTTCGGCACAGGGAACGACCCACCCCGTGAAGGAGAATGGTGGAGCCGTCCGTGGGCGACGTTGAAAGGCCCCCATCTGGTCAATGAGTTCTGGCCGCAGTTGAGTCCGTGGCTCTTCCCGCTTGGTTCGGCCGATACGAGTGGGCCGGAGGAGATCTGGATACAGGCCTGGCCCTACATTCTGGTCTATCGGACAGGCATGCGTCTGGACAGCATCTTCGATGCGGAAATCGATCTGCGCGTGGCCGGAGGGACACCGGTACGGATTGGTGATATCGACGGCAACGGGCGGGATGAGTTGGCGATGGTCGCCGCTGAGACAACGATCTTCCGATTATCGGATGAACTTCCATCGACAGTCGGTCGGATACGGCGGGTGCCGGATGGGACGGATGTTCCGGATACGATCAGCGGAGTTGAAGACCATGCACGAACTCTACTTGGTCTTGTCGTTCATCCGAATCCCGCATCGGGAGAAGTGGTGATTCAGTGGAAGAGTCAGGAATCAGGAGTTGAGAGTCGAGAGTGTATGGTGCAGATTACCGATATCCTCGGCCAAGAAGTGTTGTCGGTAGCGCTTCCAGCCGATCAACAACGCTATATCTGGGATGCCTCGAAGACCTTCGGCGGACGCTACTTCATTGCGGTAACAATCGGATCAGCAACGGAATCAAGACAAGTCATACGATAAGAAAGTAGATTGCGCAGGATGAGACAAACGAGCGAACGGAGCCGACGATGAGAACAGAAACGAGAGAGCGAAGGAGGAAAGAAGGATGGAGCGCGATGCTGCTGATCGCCTTGCTCTGCACTGTGAGCGGTTATGCTCAGGAAGGGAACCCCCGCCATCCGGCGGTTGTGCACTTTGAGGAAATTGGACGGCTTGCCTTCGGTCCCGGCACGCTCTGGCCGCTGGGTGATATTTCCAGAGACGGCATCGATGATTTTGCGACCGAGCATTACCTCGACACATGTCTTTCTCCATCGCGCTGCGCTCAAGAGCTTCGTATTCACTATGGCGTCAAGAACGCATTGCCAAAGCCTGACGAGGGGTTCCGACTTTCTCCACGAGAGTTAATGTCAAAGTCAATCATTCTTTGTAGTGGAGATTGGGACAATCGTAATGGTGATGATCTCTGTATACGTTATGAGTTCTTCACAGATACCAGTTTTGGCAGAAGACCGGAATCGTATGTCTTTCACACGGCAATTTTCTGGAACAACGGGCAAGGAGAGTATTCGTGGGATGATACGACGCAACTCTGGCCCGGTGCATATGGCTCGTTCGGCCCAACTGCCGCTGTTGCCATTGATCTGAACAACGACCACGTTGAAGATCTATTTATAAGTACGATTGGTTCAAGCTATCAAGAAGGTGAGTTGAAACGGAATTTCCCGCGAGGATATATCTACTATGGCCACGCGGAATCTGGAGTTGAAAACTCTGGTTATCCTGACATTCAATGGTGGGGAGCTCCACAAATTGTAGATCGACTTGAAGCTCAAGACCTCGACCATAACGGAGGGGAAGATCTGATTTTTTATCTCCACGATGCCAATGCTCCCCTGACTGTACTTTATGGGCGCACAGACTTCAACTTGCCTGATACCATCTCTGATCTTGAACAAATTCATATCAACGGACTGAATGTAAGTTTTTCGGATGTTACAGGTGATCGCTATCCCGATTTAGTGATTCTTAATTCGGCAGTCGATGAAGTTTATTGCTATGTCTCCACGCCTTCCGCCCGTCGACTTCAGGAGATGTTCGGCACAGGAAACGATCCGCCACGAGAAGGAGAGTGGTGGAGCAGACCGTGGGCGACACTGAAAGGGCCACATCTGGTCAATGAGTTCTGGCCGCAGTTGAGTCCGTGGCTCTTCCCGCTTGGTTCGGCCGATACGAGTGGGCCGGAGGAGATCTGGATACAGGCCTGGCCCTACATTCTGGTCTATCGGACAGGCATGCGTCTGGACAGCATCTTCGATGCGGAAATCGATCTGCGCGTGGCCGGAGGGACACCGGTACGGATTGGTGATATCGACGGCAACGGGCGGGATGAGTTGGCGATGGTCGCCGCTGAGACAACGATCTTCCGATTATCGGATGAACTTCCATCGACAGTCGGTCGGATACGGCGGGTGCCGGATGGGACGGATGTTCCGGATACGATCAGCGGAGTTGAAGAACAGGAAGGAGAAGAGGACAATCTTCTTGGTCTTGCTGTTCATCCGAATCCGTCATCCGGAGAAGTCGTTGTCGAGTGGAGGAGTCGAGAGTCGGTCCGCCGCGGCGGAGAGAGTCGGAAGGTTGTCCTTCGCATCACTGATATCCTCGGACAGGAGGTTCTCTCCACCGAAGTACCGGTTCAGCAGGACCGCTACGTTTGGGATGCGTCGAAAACTTTCGGAGGGCGCTACTTCATCAGCGTCACCATCAACGGAGTCAGCCAGATCACACACGTCACTATTCAACGATAACGCATAGAGAAAAGAGACAACCGCGAGAGAGCCGAATGTCTTGGCGGACTTTCTCTCTCGCGGTCTGTCCCGATATGAGTATTTCCACAAACCCACATCAGGAGTCTCCTATGAACGCTGTGATGCCCAAAGATCGTGTTTCTTTACGACACGTCCTCCTCTTCTTCTCACTTCTTTTTGTTTCCTTCAGTCAGGGAGAGGCGCAAATCTTCGATGTCGCTGCCGAACCGCCGGGTATGGATACGATCCAGTTGCCTCCGGGCTACCGCTTCGACAACACCTTCCGCTTCGGGGCGATTGTCTCGGGGGCCGACTCGCTGACGTTTGTCTGGATGAAGGGGATCGGTCTGGACTATACCTACACGTACGGCGGTCCCTCGATCGAGGAGTTTGCCGGGATGCGGGATTCCTCGGGGTGGCCGGGGAACGAACCGGACCGGTGGCCTGTGCGCCGGGGAGCCGAGCGGTGGCGGCACCAGGCGGAGATCGGCGTCGGGGCGATTTA
>CBFGQN010000421.1:0-4303 GCA_965650895.1 uncultured Ignavibacteria bacterium
AATGCCGCGATGATCGGTCTGGTCGGGTGGATACGCTACAATGGGCGGAAGTTCAGCGACCTGACCGTGACGGCAAAGGCTGCGTTGAGCGAGGCCAAGGCGATTCGTCGGGGGAAAGGAAACGCGAGAGTGCAGCAAGGGGAGGCGTAACCATGCGCCTGCCGTCTCTTCTGGGACATTGCCGGGAGGCGCTCGAAGAGATCACGGCCGATCCGGCGCGACCGGCCGATCTCTATCTGGGGGCGTACTTCCGGAACCGACGATATCTCGGCTCGCGTGACCGTCGCCTTATCTCCGAAATGTTCTACGATGTCCTTCGGGGTTGGCTCCGCTCTCTGTTTATCCTTCACGGAACTCCCGACGAAATCTTTCCCGAACCTTCCTCCCGGTTCTCCGGCGAGATCCTTGCTCTCGTTCTTCTCGAAAAGAATCCCGGCATCGAACCTGAGGTGGTGATCGAAGGCTGCGGTCTCACCCCCGAACGGGTTGCGGAACTTCCGCTCCTCCTTGCCGATGCTCCGTCACGCATCTCCCGGCTCACCGATCCCGAACGTCTTGCGGTCACCTTCTCGCTTCCCCTTCCTCTTGCCGTCCTGCTCCGGGCAGACTATCCCGACGACCATGAAGAATTGATGAGGGAACTTGTCGGAAGCGGATCCCTTGCGATCCGGGCAAATCGTCTGAGGATCACCCCCGGAGAGCTTGCCTGGCGTCTTGCCGTTTCCGGTATCAAAGCCGACCGTGCCCGGTATGCTTCGGACGGCTTGATTCTCGAACATCGTCTGAACCTCCAGGCTCTTCCCGAGTTCCGGGACGGACTCTTTGAAGTGCAGGACGAGGGGAGCCAGTTGCTCTCTCCACTGCTGAAGCCGGAGCCCGGACAGCGGGTATTTGACGCCTGTGCCGGGGGAGGGGGGAAGACGCTTCATCTGGCTGCGCTGATGGAAGGGAAGGGGAGAATCATCGCCCACGATCTGAACTCGATGCGGCTCCGCAATCTTTCTCCACGGCTTGAACGAAGCGGAGCGACGAACGTGGAGATCCTGTCGCATGAGAAATACCTTCGCAAGCGTGAGCAACTCTCGGGCTCCTTCGACGCTCTGCTGATCGACGCCCCCTGCTCCGGCACCGGGACGCTCCGGCGGAATCCGGGAATGCGTCTGAGCTTCAGCGAAGAGATGCTCAGGGAAGTGATCGCAGAACAGGCCGGCATCATTGACGAGTATTCGGCCCTTGTCCGTCCGGGAGGGAGAATGCTCTACGCCACCTGCTCGCTTCTTCGTGCCGAGAATCAGGATCAGATCAGGAGTTTCCTCGAACGACATGCCGGATGGGAAGTGGAGCCGGTCGATGTCGGGCACTTGATGAAAACGGAGGAGGGATTCTTCCGGTCGCTCCCTCATCTGCACCGGACCGATGGATTCTTCGGGGCGTTGTTGCGGAGGACGGGCTGAACGCTTGAGGAAATGGTGCGCGGATCAGACCGATCGGCACGGATGCGGCAATGGCTTCGGGTTACCGAGCCTTCAACGTGCCGGCGATGCCGTTCGGATCGAGCAGTCCTTTCAGGCGTTGCCAGGGAATCCCCACCCGTTGCGGTCCGGCTGCATGGGGAGCAACCTGGTACGTGTTGAAGTGGATGAGGAGGGAATCGGAGGTGACGAAAAACGTGCCGTAGTTTTCAGCGACCGGACCGGCCCCTTCGCGAATCCAGCCTTCGTCCGATACTTCCAGATCAATCAACTCCGCCGTGCAGATTGCAGCGATCGTATCCAGATAGGAGACGTTTGTCCGGAACAGATCACCGAGTTCGAGAAACCTGCCGATCTTCAGATCAAAGAGAATCGAAGTCGTGTAGGCGTTCGGGTGGGCCGCTCCACGGTAGTTGGTGTAATTCTCCAGACCGATACTCACCCCCCGCTCGTTCTTCAGAAACGTTTCGTAGGATAGTTCAAAGGCCGAGTACATCTCGTCATCTCCGGGCAGCGGCAGTTCCTCGTCGGTTTCGTCAACCCACGAGATAAACTCTTCAACCATCCGCTGAACACTGTCCCGAATCGTTCCGTTGAATCGCTGCCCCGTCGTTCCCTCTTCCATGCCACTGAGTTGCGGAAAGATCGCCTGCACTTCATATCGTGGTCGTTTTTCCGTCCGGATAATGGAATCGGCAACGATGGCATATCCGTATCCGTTGCCGTTACCGGCATCTTCATTCTCTGTGCTCGTGACGAAGCCGGTGTCGTGTCCGGTCTCTGCGGAGTCAGCGGTGGTGGTCCCATCCGTCCCTTCGGAAGAACATGCAAGGATAAACAGTGAAAGGAAAAGCGGAAGAGCTGAACGGTACATCAGGACAAAAGATTGATCGGTTCGGATGTGCTGTGTGTTCTGTCTGAACAGTAAACAGGCTGCCGAAAGAGAAATTTCCATACCGGTCGGTTGCGGGGGCTTACAGCCGCTGAAGCAGTTCGCGGGCATTGCCGATCTGTCCGCTGGTCGGTCGCGCCTTGATGAACTTCAGCAGTTCACTCTTTGCTTGCGAGCCTTTCCCCAGCGAATTCAGCACCCGTGCGTAGGCGATCCAGGACTTGTCCGCAAGCGATCCGGAGCCGCTTTTCAGCTTCCGGAACTGGCTTGCCGCCTGCGAGAGCGATCCGGTCCGTTCCAGCGCCAGACCGTAGTAATAGCGGGCCGTGCCGCTGTACGATTTCGACGAGCCGGCAACCGGCTTCAGATTCTCGATCGCCTTGCCGTATGCTCCGGCCCGGAAGTGCGTCAGGCCGTTGGTATACTTCTCGTCGAGCGACTGACCGGAGGATCGCTGCGGCGTACTCGATGTGGGGGAGGAGGTCCGTCCGGAGGGGGCGGCTGCGGTTGTCGTTGTGCGGCCGGATGATCCTTTCTTCGCCGATGTTGCCGAACCGGTTTTCTTCTTTGTCGATGATGCCGATCCGGAGGCACTTCCTTTATTGGCGCTTGCCTGATGTTTCTCGTAGTACTTCAGCTCGCTTTCCCGTGCCCCCTTGTATTGCGAAGGATCGAACGTGGAGGTCTCGTTCCGGTATCCCGACTGAACGAGAGCTTCCGAAGAGTTCAGGCTTTCGGCTTTCGAGCGGGGAGTCGAGTAGGTATACTTCGTCTCCTCCGTCGCTTCTTCCGTCTCCGCTTCACGAGGCGTTGCCGAAGCCGTCGTTGTCTGTTCGCTTACCACCGGTTCGGGAACGTCTTCGGCAACCGGAAGGGGTGGCTCGGAGGATTCATGTGATGCGAGGGGTGTTGTCGTTTGCGTTGAAGGTTCGGTCGTTGTGATCGGAGTGCGTGTCGAATGCCCTGTAATTGCCGAATCGAGCAACCTGTCGTACTCGGCCATCAGAACTTCCAGACTGTCGGCCGGAACCACCTGCATCAGCGAATCAAGCTGCTTCAGTCGTTCTCCCAGCGTCAGACCTACCGGTTTCGGAGCGGAGAACGGACCCGTAACGATGTCGATTTCCGAAACTTCCGCCGTATCGGCAACTGCCGCGACTTCCGTGCTGTCGTATAGCGGACTCGACGTCGTATCCGCATCGCTGCGGACGGCGACATCGCCGGAATTGCAGGAGAGGGAGAGGAGTGCAAATGAAAGAAGCAGGCTCCCCGATCCGAACGACCGACGACCCTGCTTTTCGCTTCTGCTATGAATGCAACTCTGCGTCATACCGTTGACCCCCTCGGTTGTGAGCACGACCGCCGACAAGATACGACGATTTCCGCTCCGTTCAACTTCCGTCACTATCCGGTATGACTCTGCCGTCCGGCACGGCAGAGTCGGCTCCCACGTTAAACGGCATGACACACATGACGAACCTGCCACCAGTACGGAAACGACGCAATCCCGTGCGTCAGCACAGGGAACCCGGAATCCTCCAGATTCCCCCAGCCCCGCAGCGCCACCTACCGACATGCCAAAAAGAATGGAGAGACACGTAACCCTGTGCGTGAGCACAGGGCGCCCGACCTGCCCCGATCCTGACTCCTCCAACCCTGCAGCGCGAGGCGTACCTACCGACATACCAAAAAGAATGGAGAGACACGTAACCCTGTGCGTGAGCACAGGGGACCCGACCTGCCCCGATCTTCCAGCCCCGCAGCGCGGGGCGACAGTGCGGTGCTGGCGACCCACTGCACGAACGCCCTTCCAGCCCCGCAGCGCGGGGCGACACTCCCAGTTCGTTTCCAGACTGCCCTGCACCGATACTCCATGTATCCGGATTACGCCGCGTCTCTTGCAGCAAACCTCATATCCAGGCCTGTTCTGATAACGAAA
>CBFGQN010000422.1:0-4297 GCA_965650895.1 uncultured Ignavibacteria bacterium
ACTCCCAAGCTCTGGCAATATCTCCAGGATTATGCAGCAAAGCATCGTGCCAAGGGGAATGGTTTTGGTTTCGGGCTTGTTGGCCCTTCCGATACAACTCGAACATTATCAGCCAGATATTACAAGGATGGTTCCGAAATACTGATACGACAGAACCGGAAACGACCACGGCGGTTGACTCCGAGAGAATGTGCTCGACTGATGGGCTTTGACAGACCCGGGACATCTTCATTCAGGATACCGGTGTCAGATACACAAGCCTATCGGCAGTTTGGGAATGCAGTTGTTGTGCCTGTCGTTGAGACAATTGCAAAACATATGAAACCGGCAATACTGCAATTGCAGAAGATACCGGAACAACTGGGACTGTTTTTGAGCGAAACTGCTTGACCGGAACAACTGGGACTGTTTTTGAGCGAAACTGCTTGAGTGGAATATGGCAGATGTAGTCAAACCCGAGAAACGCAGTGAGATGATGTCAGGAATTCGTGGCAAGGATACGAAACCCGAGATCATTATCAGAAAAAGTCTGCACCGCTTGGGGTTCAGGTATCGTGTTCACGGAAAAGAGCTGCCGGGACGACCTGATCTTGTGTTCCCTCGATATCGTGCTGTCATTTTTGTTAACGGATGCTTTTGGCATCATCATGAGTGCCATTTGTTCAAATGGCCTTCTACACGAAAGGAATTCTGGCATGAGAAGATTACAGCTAATGAAGAACGTGATTCCCGTAATCTGTCCGCTCTTTTAAAGCTTGGCTGGCGAGTGCTGGTAGTCTGGGAGTGTGCTTTAAAAGGAAAGTATCGACTCCCTTTGGAGTCTGTAATAAATCAAATAAGTAGCTGGCTATTGTCAGATTCTGATTTCATGGAACTGGAAAACAATGAACAGTCTTCCTGTGCGTGATCGTTTGTCCTCCTACTTTACGGGTGTGGCCTGGAAACGCCTTAGCAGCGTTGAAACAAATCCCGATTCCTCCCATCAGCACGAGTTCAATGGTGTGCGTGGTTTACAGGAGCTTTTCGGTTCAGAGAAAGTAAGGTTATATGCTCGAGTACTTTATCTCGGCGATAATGAAGACAGCTTGTATTCAATCGAGAAAGTCAAGTTGACTTGGTATGATGCAAGGAAGGATCATCCTGAAAGAACAGAGTACAGGCTCTATTATGACGGTAACATCGGGATGGATCTGGCCAGTCAGGGGGATCTGCTGATTATTGCCAAGAGAACGGGAGACTTTGAGGAGAGTGTAGTGGTGATCATTGCCAAACAGGGAAGTACGTATGAGCAACAGTTACTCTGGCTGTTCAGCATTGATGACGAATCCAGCCGATTCCATGCAAGACAGATAGAGCCACAGACTGACCGCCAGATTGGTCTGGCAGCCAAGTGGATTCTTGAGGAACTGGAAATTGTAGTTCCTCTGGTTTATGAGCATCAAGTCGATCCTGTTCTGGAAGAATTCAAGAATGACTTTCCTTCTACGGCACAGATGTCTGCCTATACAAGACAGAGATGGCCTCGCGACTCACGGGAAGATCCGGATTCAGCCCTGCTTATGTGGATTGAAAAGGAAGAACTCCTTTTTCGCATAATTGAAAATGTCAAGGTGCAGGCCAAGCTGCAGGAAGGTTTCAAGGATGTGAATGAGTTCCTTCGGTTCTCACTGAGTGTCCAGAACAGAAGGAAATCCCGTGCCGGCTTTGCCTTGGAGAATCATCTGGAACAGATATTCAAGGATCATAAGGTGATGTATTCGCGGGGAGTCATTACCGAGAACAAATCCAAGCCGGATTTCCTTTTCCCCAGGGGAGAGGATTATCATGATCCCACGTTTCCGGATCACCGATTGACTATGCTTGGTGTCAAGTCGACGTGTAAGGATAGATGGCGGCAAGTGCTATCAGAGGCCGCACGCATTCCGGATAAGCATCTGTTGACATTGGAAGCAGGTATAAGCGAGAACCAGACTGCTGAGATGAAGGCCAATCGGCTTCAGCTTGTTATTCCTGCGTCGCTTCATGAATCCTATCGTCCCGCTCAACGCGAGTGGCTTATATCACTGAAGGAGTTCATTCTATTGACGCAGTGGAAGCAGGACAAGAAGTACTTGGGTTAATGTCTTCTTTTTTCCAATGAAGTATCACATGTTCAGGAGTTGACTGGCTCAACACTTCTTGGCATTATTCTCTTCCGTCAGTTGTGACAAGGCACGAAGAACACGAAGAATCACCAAGGTCCGGTCTGCGTGGTTTTGTGGTATATCCCGCCGATCCGGCAATCCCTCCATCATCTCCCACACTCTCTGAACTCTACGAATTCCCCCGCACCTCTCCATCATCACCCGCACTCTATAAACTCTCCTTGAAGTCCCCCCCAAAAACTGGACAAGTAGTTAAGGTGGAGTATTTTCATCAATCAACGTCCAGAAGGAGGTAGCGTAATGAGCAGTAGCAGGAAGCAACGCCGGCGGTTTGATGCCGCATTCAAAGCGCGAGTCGCCCTCGAAGCACTCAAGGAACACCAGACACTCGCAGAACTCGCTCAGGGGTTTTCAGTTCATCCCAACCAAATCAGTTCGTGGAAGAAGCAGTTACTCGAGGGGAGCAAGGAGATCTTTGCACCAGGCCGATCCGATGAGGCGAGCGGCCAGCAGGAGATTGTCGATGATCTTCTTCGCAAGATCGGTCAGTACCAGATGGAACTCGACTGGCTGAAAAAAAAATCTGGTCTTCAGCACGTCCCGGAAGCGGGCCTTGATCGATAAGTCTTCTCCGTTGAGCCGCAGCAGGCAGTGCGTATTGCTGGAGCTGCCGCGATCAAGCTCGTACTATCAACCGATCGGCGAGAGTCGGTACAATCTGGCGTTGATGCACATCATCGACAAGCAGTATCTGCAGACTCCGCACTATGGTGTCGGCATGATGTGCGATCATCTTCGATTGCAGGGCCACCGAGTCAACCCGAAGCGTATTGGCCGACTCTACCGGTTGATGGGCCTTCAGGGCGTGGCCCCAGGCCCGTCAACCAGCAAGAAGCATCCGGAGCATGTGATCTATCCATATTTGCTGCGGGATGTCCAGATCAGTGCACCGAATCAGGTCTGGAGCAGTGACATCACCTATGTGCCGGTTGCTGACGGATTCTTCTATCTGGTTGCGGTTATCGACTGGTTTAGTCGGTATGTGCTGACCTGGCGGATATCGAACAGTTTGGATGCCGGCTTCTGTTGTGAAGCACTTAGCAAAGCACTCGGCAGCTATGGGCCGCCGGGGATCTTCAATACCGATCAGGGAGCGCAGTTTACCGGCAGAGCATTTACAGGCATGTTGAAAGACCATGGTATTACCATCAGCATGGATGGACGAGGCCGTGCTCTGGACAACGTTTTCATCGAGCGTCTGTGGCGCAGCTACAAGTATGAGTATCTTTACCTGGCAAACCCTGCCAACGGACTCGAGCTCTACGACGGCACCGCACGGTACTTTCGGTATTTCAATGAACATCGACCACACTCGGGGATCGGACGCAGAACTCCGGCCATGGTCTATCCGAAGCAATAAGAACAAGAAATTACCTGAGGCTTTCCACCTTAACTTCCGCTGATTTCTGTCCAACGATTGGGGGGGACCGCACCTCTCTATGAACTCCCCCATATCCGCCATCATCTCTCACACTCTCCGAACTCTCCTCTCTATGAACTCTACAACCTCCCTCCCCCCCGGCACTTTCCCGCTATCCCGTTTGTTCAGAGACTGACCGGTCCGGCAGACGAGCCGGTCCGGGTCGCTTCACAGTTGCCTGGCTTCCATGGAAGATTTTCTCGACACATGGTTCTTCAATCCGACGGTCGGAAAGATCGTGCTGGTCGTGATCGGTCTGGTGGCGGTTGGTCTGCTGGTTCGCTTCCTCCAGAAGCTGCTGGGGCGGCGGATCGAGGGGGCCGAGACCCGGTATCGCGCACGCAAGTTTGTCTCGTTCGTCGGATATCTGGCCGCAGTCTTCTTCCTTGCCGTGGTCTTCAGCGACAAGCTGGGGGGACTGACCGTGGCGCTCGGTGTGGCCGGGGCGGGGATCACCTTTGCACTTCAGGAGGTGATCGCCAGCACCGCCGGGTGGCTGGCCGTCTCCGTGGCGAACTTCTACAACACGGGTGATCGTGTGCAGCTCGGCGGTATCAAGGGGGACGTAATCGACATCGGCATCCTCCGGACAACACTGATGGAGGTCGGGCAGTGGGTCGACGGGGATCTCTACAACGGCCGGGTGGTTCGTGTGGCCAACAGCTTCATCTTC
>CBFGQN010000423.1:0-4283 GCA_965650895.1 uncultured Ignavibacteria bacterium
GCCTGGGAGTGAAGCCCTGCCGGACAACGGAGAGTGCCGAACCGGAAACGACGATGTAGAGTGTCGTCCGGCAGCAATGGGCAACGGACCGAAATGTCGCAACAAACCGGATGGAGGTAAGCATCATGTCGGCAATCAGATATAGCCTTGTGATCGTTCTGGGAATGCTCGGTGCCTGTGGCGGTCGGACGGAGCGTTCATCCGTTCCCTATTTCAACGGTGCCGATCTGACCCCTCTCTGGATCTCGTCCGACTCGGTCGACCTGCTGGTTCCCCATACGACGGGTTCGTTCAGCCTGACGAATCAGAATGGCGAGCATGTGACCGAGCAGGAGATGGAGAACAGGATTACCGTCGTCGATTTTTTCTTCACGAGTTGTCCCGGTATCTGCCCGACCCTCTCGAAGAATATGGCGCGTGTACAGGACAGCCTGAAAGATCTGGACGACATTCTGCTCCTCTCCTACAGCGTCACGCCGGAGGTCGATTCGGTGCCGGTTCTGAAGAAGTATGCCGAGGCGCAAGGGGCTGTCGACGGAACATGGCATCTGCTGACCGGCGATCGGAACAGCATCTACGACCTAGCGCGCACCTCCTACTTTGCCGACGTCGACACCAGTGCAGATGCTTTTCTGCACACCGAACTGTTCTACCTGATTGATGGTGATCGGCGCATACGCGGCGTTTACAACGGGACGCTGGGGACGGATGTGGTCAGACTTGTGGAGGATATCCGGGCGTTGGAGGAAGAGCGGGGGTGAAATAGTCGGGGGAATTCGCAGGGCGAAAATTTTTTCGCCCCTACGATGATGTCGTGTACCTGTCCTGCTCTTTCTTTCTGGATTCCTCATCGGAAAAGAAAATCCGGCCGATCAGAATCAGACCGATGACGGCTGCCAGAAGAAAGAAAACGATGGCGATGCCGGGGTAGCCGTAGATGCGGAACGAGGTCTCCACCTGCATCATCAATGCCGCGCCGATGATGATTGCCGCCAGGACCAGGCCGACGGTCAGGCGATTGGCGATCTTCTGCAAGCCGACCATGAAGTACCGTTCGTCGATGACTTTTGCGTTGATCGATAATTTGTTGTTCGCGAGGTTCTCCAGAATCCTGTTTCCCCGCTCCGGCAACCGGGCCATGAAATCCTTCGTCTCGACAAAGGAATCGTAGAGGGAAGTAAGGGACGTTCCCTCCATCTGCTCCCGCCGCATCAGGTCGGCCAGATGGCGACGGATGGCTTCGTTCGGGTTGAAGTCCTTCGAGAGAGCCAGGCCAACCTGATCGAGATTCATCAGCGTCTTGCCGATCATCACAAACTCCTTCGGAAGCCGAAGTCCCTTCTCCGCCGCCATGGCGGTCAGTCCAAGGACAAGTCGTCCGATCTCCAGCTCTTCCAGCGTGCTGGTCTGATGCCGAGCGACAAATGCGGTCACATCCGAGGTCAATCCCTCTTCATCGAAGTTTGCAAGGGGCGTGCCGAGTGCCACAAGTGCGTGCACCGCTTTCCCTCCGTCCCCTTCGCTGAGAGCGATCAGCAGTCGCAGAAGTTTCGGACGCATCTCCTTCGGGATCCACGCGACCATTCCGAGATCGAGCAGGGCGATCCGGTTCATCGAGGTCAGAAAGACATTTCCCGGATGGGGATCGGCGTGATAGAATCCGTCGACGACGATCTGCTTCAAATAGGCTTTCAGAAGCGTGTCGGCCAGTTCTCCCGTATCCAGTTCCAGTTTGCGCAACGGACTGATCGAGGTGATTTTCCTCCCCTCGATGAATTCCATCGTCAGGACGCGGGAGGTGGTGAAGTCCTCAACGGGACGGGGGACCAGAATCTCCTCGAACTCCTTCAGATTCTCTTCCAGCATCTTCAGGTTCTGCGCTTCACGCCGGAAGTCCAGCTCGCGGAGCATTGTGGTGCGGAACTCCTCAACCGTTGTCTTGAGCATGAACCGTTTCCCGATTTCGGTCCGCTCTTCCAGCCACTCGGCGATGCTCTGAAATGCGTCCAGATCATCGGCGATCTGCCTGCGAATCTCCGGGCGTTGCACTTTCACCGCCACCACACGACCGTTTCGCATCACTCCGCGATAGGTCTGGGCCAGCGATGCAGCCGCCAGCGGTTCCCTGTCGAACTCGACGAATGCCCGCGAGATGCGGACTCCCAGTTCCTCGGAGATAATCTTCTCTATCTCCTCGAAGGGGACCGTCTCAACGTCATCCTGAAGGCGTTGCAATGCGTTGATGTAGGGGGCCGGCAGCAGGTCGGAACGGGTGGAAAGAAACTGGCCGAACTTGATCCAGGTCGGACCCAGCTTCTCCAGATCATCGGGAAGTTCCTCGGCCCGGGCAAGCGTGTCGGCCTCCAGGGCGATCTCTTCGTCAAGCACGTCGTCGGTTCCGATTCCCTTCACCAGATCGCTGTCGCCGTACTTCCACAGAAGCTTGAGAATATCCTTGTATTGCTTCAGATGCCTGACGGATTCGGCCAGTCCCATAGCGCTGTTGTCTCCGGATAGTGGGGAAGACGCCTGCGAACCGATGCGATCCGTCTCTTCTTTCCGACATCTTCCCGATTCCCCTTCAACCGCCGGTTGCGGGGAAACGTTCCGTTATCCGGTGCAACAGATAACAGATGTCGGATATGCTGCGGGTGGCCTGTCCGACTGCTCAGAAGGTCTCTACGGCCTCCTCTTTCCATCCCCTGACAAGTTTCTCGTACTCCAGCGCAAGCTGTGCCGACTTCTCGGCCTCGGCGGTTTCGACCACGACATGAAAGTTCGGTCGCTCCTTGTCCGGAATCAGCAGCACCCAGTCGTGGTCTTCCAGCCAGATCTTCACTCCGTCGATCAACTCCCGGCGCATCCCCTCGCTGTGCTCCATCGCCCGGCGCATCGCCCGTCCCTTCAGTTCCCACGGACAGTCGATCGTCCGCTCGATCACTGCACGTCTGGGGAGGTCGCGGTCGAGCTGTCCGAGACTCAAGCCGGACTTTGCGGTCATCTCCATGATCTTCGCCACGGCGTACATCCCGTCGATGGCAAAGAGGAACTCGGGAAAGATGAAGCCTCCCCGGGTTCCCCCGACAAAGCCGATATCGGGATCGCTCGTCGCCTCCATCATCGCCAGGTGGGTGTTCTTCGTGTAGACGACTTCGACGTTGTAAGAGGCGGCGATCAGTTCCACCTCGGTGGATGCGACCACCGGGACGGCAATCTTCTTCACATCGGGATGCGTCTCCAGATAGAGCTTCGTCAGGATCGTCAGCAACCGGTAGTTGTGGATGGAGGCACCGGTCTCGCAGACGGCGTAGACTTTCTCGGCTCCCGGATCGATGATGAATCCCATATCGTAGCCGAGTGAGGTCACCACCTCTCCCAGCTTCTTCTGTGCCGCCTCGATCTCCTGCTGCTCGCGCGCCATACGAGTCGGGTCCTGATAGCCGTTCAGTGCCACGACTTCCGGACCGAGAGCTCCCAGGATATTCGGGAGGATAGTCGAGGCGACGCCGTAGGAGAAGTCGAGCGCCACCTTTATCCGTGCCGTTCGGATCGCCTCTTCATCAAGAACCTGCAGGAAGCTGGTGATGTAGGCTTCGTTTGTCCGCTCGGGAAAGAAGATGCTGCCGACCTCGTTGTAGGAGGCCCGCTGGTATTCCTCGCCGAAGAAGAGACGCTCGATCGATTTCGTCCTTCCCGGCGGCATGTCCCGTCCGTCTGCGCTGAAGAAGATAATGTCGGTCTTGCGCCGGTCGTGCGGCGACTTCCGGACATGGACACCGGCCGCCTGTTTGCCGTTGCGGAGTTCGGATCGGGTGAGAGGGATCGGCGTCTGCTGCAGGTCGTTGACGATCACACCGGCCGACATCAGCCCGGTGGTCATCGCCCGGTGGACCATGCGGGAGACGTTGTCGGCGTCCCGACTGATCGCCACCGAGCGCCCTTTGCCGGCAAAGGCGCCGAGGGCCGAGCCGATCTTTGCGCCGAACTCCGGCGTCATCTCGATGTTGGACAATCCGGTGATCCGGGCGTTGGTGAAGAGTTCGCGCGTCCAGCGGTCGGCCCAGACCAGACTGGAGGAGACCGTCGAGCGGGATTCCACTTCCTTGTCGGGCCAGAGCTTGATGTTGGCAAGCAGGCGGGCTTCGTTTCCGATGACGCAACGGTCGGCGATATAGACCTTCTCGGCCACCACCACATCATCACCGATCAGGACTTCCTCGCAGAGGACGTCGCCGGTCAACTGGCTCCCCCTTCCGACGCCGCTGCCGCGCCAGAGGATGGAA
>CBFGQN010000424.1:0-4282 GCA_965650895.1 uncultured Ignavibacteria bacterium
GTTCCCGTCGTAGGAGAACCGTTTGTAATCGGCGGCGAGTTCCCTGGAGAGTTCCTGCGCACGCTCCTTCGTCAGGGGAGCGGCATTCTCCCGCTGATTCTGCTGATACCAGGTGTAGCCGAAATAGCCCCCGACGGCCAGAACCAGCAGGACAACCGTGACAATCAATCCGACGTTCCCGGACTTCTCATCCTCGGACTCGACCGGGGTTCGCACAGGAGGAGGAGACTGGGGGATCGGGGAATGACCTTCCGGTTGTGACGGTCGGGCCGGACCACCCAGCACAACGGTGGCGTCAGGATCGACCAGCGGAGTCCACTTCGTCTCATCGACAACCTCCAGCGCGCCGAGGAATTCCGCCGCACCGGAAAACCGCTCGGCCGGGTTCCTTGCCGTCGCCTTCCTGATGATCGCAATCGCTCCGTCCGGCACCCGGGGAACAACCGTGCGGGGATCGGGAAGGTCCTGATTCAGGATCTTTCCGATCACCTCGGCATAGTGTGCCGGCGTCTCCTCGGTCCGCGAGAACGGTTTCCTGCCGGTCAGCATCTCGAAAAGGGTCACGCCGAGCGACCAGATATCGGTCCGGTAGTCGATGGCCGATCCCCGGACCTGTTCCGGCGACATGTATTCCGGCGTCCCCAGTCCCTTCTGCGTCCGGGTCTCCCCCTGCTGCCAGGAGAACTTGGCGATGCCGAAATCGGTCAGCTTTGCGTGACCGTCCGGAGCGATCAGAATATTTCCCGGTTTGATGTCGCGATGGATGATGTCGTTTTCGTGCAGATGATGGAGCGCGCGGAGGACATCCCGCATGATCTCCCTCGCCCGGTTGAAATCAAGCGGACCGGAGTCCCTGATCAGCTTTGCAAGGGAAAGTCCCGGCACATACTCCATCACCAGAAAGAATTCATCCCCCTGACGGAACCAGTCGAGAAGGGCCACGATGTTCTCGTGACGCATGTTCTGATGGATCTCCGGCTCGCGCCGCAGCCGGCGTTCAAAGTCGGGGGCAAGGTCCTCGATCGGGATCACCTTCACGGCCATCTCCTTCCCGTCCTTCACCCGACGGGCCCGCCAGACCTTGCTCATTCCGCCGGAGCCGATCAGCTCCATCAGTTGATAGCCGTTGACTTCACGTTGTGGTGTCGCGCCGTTCATATCTGCTTGTGCAATGCTGTTTGTTCCGGAAGAATCGTTCCGGTTCGGAATGTGTGATCGCGGATTACTGCCGGGACGGTATTACCCTTCCCCCTGTTCATTCCATCCTGTTCTTCAACCGTTATCGGAGAACATTCGTTCAATCGCTCCATCTTGCGCCGGGAATCACTGCTTTTTGCCGCCGGACGCCTTTGCTGAAGGGGTATACCGCAAAGTGAGGGTAAACAGGCGAGGGGCAAAGGTTTTTCCCCCTACGATCCCCGAATGCCCATCCTCCCCGACACACTCTATAAACTCTTCCCTCCATGAACTCTACGAACACCTCTCCACGACCTCTCCCCCAACTTTTTACGATCAGCATCGCTCACACGCATCGTCGGATTGTCTGTTACGCCTATATTCCGGCGGAGACAGAGGGACGAACCGATGCTTCCGGATGAGTTGCAACAGAGGGACACAATATACAGGGGATGAAAGGAACACCGCTGAACGACAGACTGGTCGACTACATGATCGACCTTTTTCCGAGTGAAGACAACCTGTTGAGGGAATTGCTGGAGGAGGCCGAGAGGGCCGGTATCCCGCCGATACAGATCAGTCCGGAACAGGGAACATTTCTCGGTGTGTTTCTCCGGGCAATCGGTGCCCGCAGGGTGATCGAGATCGGAACGCTCGGCGGATACAGTGCCATCGTGATGGCACGCGCCCTTCCGGAAGGGGGACACGTCGACACTCTGGAGATCGATCCTCTCCACGCCGATTTCGCCCGCGACCAGTTCCGCAAGGCCGGACTCCGGGAGAAGATCACACTTCATCTGGGGGCGGGAGTCGATCTGCTGGAACGGACCCTGAAGGGGAACGAACCCTACGACTTCGCCTTTATCGATGCCGACAAGCCGAGTTACGTCCGGTATGTGGACCTGCTTCTGCCGATGATGCGTCCCGGCGGAGTGATCGCCGGTGACAACGCCCTGGCCTGGGGGGAAGTGGCCGACGAGAGGAGCGACCGGGAGGACGTACAGGGCATCCGGGCCTTCAACCGCTACATGGCCGATCATCCCGACATCGACGCAACGATCGTTCCGGTCGGCGACGGGATGTGCATCGGCGTGGTGAAGGGGAACAACTGAATTCGGCAACGATATCACAACAGCTCAGCAACAGATCGGGGACCGATCCGGCTGCGGCAGATTTTATCATAGAGATGACCCAACAGGAATTCTACGAGGAACTGAAAGGACTGGCGGCACAGAAGGAAATCAAGGTGCGGCTTGAGGCAGGGGATTTCGAGGGGGGATTGTGTACGGTCGATCACCAGCGGGTGATCCTCATCAACCGGCGACATCACCAGACCCGGCGCGTCAACGTCCTGGCGCGCGCTCTCTACGAGGTCGGACTCGACGACCTGTATCTGAAACCGGCCCTCCGCGACAGAATAGAGGATGAAGTGGCGACAAACATGACCGAGGGATAAGGAGGAACCAACGGAATGTTTACAGGATTGGTTGAAGAAATCGGCGAGGTATTCGAGGTCCGGGCAAACGGCGATGCGATCGACATCACCGTGGCGGCTCATCCGGTGCTGGAGGATCTGCAGATCGACGATTCGATCGCTCTGGACGGCTGCTGCCAGACGGTTATCCGGCGGGATGAAGAGACCTTTACGGTGACGGCGGTGGAGGAGACGCTGAAGAAGACGACGCTCGGCTCCTTCGGAGTCGGAACCCGGGTCAATCTGGAGAGGGCTCTGCGCGTAGGGGATCGCCTTGGCGGACACTTCATGCTGGGACATGTCGACTGTGTCGGGGAGATCATCGAGCGGGAAGATCTGGAAAGTTCCCGCCTGTTCCGCATCCGGTATCCGGAAGAATTCGCTCCGCTGGTCATCCCGGTCGGCTCCATCGCAATCAACGGCGTCTCGCTGACGACCGCAGAGGTGGAGGGGAACGCCTGCATGGTCTCGATCATCCCCCATACGCTCGGCGCAACGACCTTCGGCAGACTGAACACCGGAGACCGGGTCAACATCGAGTTCGACATGATCGGCAAATACATCCGGAACATGATGCCGCAATAACATTGCCGTCGCATAGCGGTTACGGCACCTCACACCCCTCCTTCATCACCTCGACAATCGGCAATCGACATTCGTCATTCACGGGAACCTTCCCCCACTTCCGCTCGTTCCGGATACGAACGGCTTTATTCGACATTCTGAAATCGACATTCGACATTTACCTATGCCTCGCGCACTCAGATATTACGTCGACGACAACGGGACGAATCTGATCACCAACGACGAGTGGACGGAGATCGCCCGGCTGCAACACTGGTACAATTCGGAGTTCATCTGGAGTTGCGACCGGATCGACCTGAAGCGCTACATCCTCTTTCCGAACTACGACCACATGCCGGAGATGCCCTATCGGACGGCACGGTATCACTTCCGCAAACGTCTGCTGGCGAAGAAAATCGAGATCGGCAACTGGGTGGAGGCTGTGCAGGCGATGGAGGCCGAAGGGCTGTTTCACGTTCGCTGGGGGGGAACCCGGGAGAACTCGATTGCCAGCGGCATCACACACGTGGCCGACAACGAATACAATGCCTATCTGCTGTGCGAATTCCTGCTGAAGTGCTCCACCATCAGCCGACAATCCGTCTTTACGGTCGAGGACGAGGGACGTTTTGTGTTGCCGGGACGGGCGATGTTCCTCGATGGCGTCGTCCAGGTCTCGGCCGACGATCTGGCCGAACTGGAACATAACGTCGAATTGCTGGACGTCCCCCAGGTCTTCTCGGTCGTCAATCATACGAAGTATGACGATCATCCCCGCTTCTCACAGAACATCGAGGGCTTTTCCGAACTCGACGAGGCGGAAATCGCTGCGGCAGTCGGAAAGCATGGCGGTCTGGGCTTCGGCGAGAACTACGACACGCACTGGGGAGATCACAAGGGGTTGAACCATCAGCAGCGCGCACGCAAGGAGGAATTCACCGCGGATGGATATTTCCGCACCGGCGACATGGGCACCCTCTCGGACGACGGATATCTCACCATCGTCGGGCGGTCCAAGGACCTGATCATCACCGGCGGCTACAACGTCTATCCGAAGGAGATCGAGTC
>CBFGQN010000425.1:0-4279 GCA_965650895.1 uncultured Ignavibacteria bacterium
CAGTTGAACAGAAGCGAGGGGCATGGCTGCAGGTCGTGCTTGAGGGAGAAGGAAAGAATTCACGCGGGATCGGAGCACGCCTTTACGTTCGCCAAAAGGGGAAACAGCCGACAACCCAGATGCAGGAAATGATTCCGGTGCGGAGCTACCTCTCATCGATGGAATATCTGCTCCATTTCGGACTGGGGCTGGCCGACAGGATCGATGAACTTGAAGTGCGGTGGCCCGACGGAGCACGGCAGTTGCTGACCAACGTCAAGGTGAATCAACGACTGAGACTGCGAAGGAAGGATGCCCGGGATCCTGACAGGGATGACAAGGAGAGTGCCGGAGAGGGACCGGTAGCCGGTACGATTTTCCGACAGGAACCTTCCGGAAGGCTCTCGCCGTTCCGGCATATCGAGAATTCCATCAATGATTTCTACCGCGAACGTCTTCTCCCCCGCCGTTTTTCCATCAGCGGACCGGGTATGGCGGTTGGAGATGTGAATGGCGATGGACTCGAAGACCTCTGGCTTGGACAGGGGAGGTCGACTCCGGGACGGATTCTGTTGCAAAGAGCCGACGGATCCTTCCTCCCCTCGGACCTGCCGGAGGAACTGACCGCAGACTCACTCAGTGAGGATTTGGGAGGAATATTCTTCGATGCCGACGACGACGGTGACCTTGATCTGTACGTCGTCTCCGGAGGTGATGAAGTCGGGCCGGAAAGACCGGAACTGCAGGATCGACTCTACCGCAACAACGGCAAGGGAGGATTCGAACGGGACAGCACGGCCCTGCCGGAGATGCGGACCAGCGGCTCGTGCATCGCAGCCGCCGACTACGATAATGATGGCGATGCCGATCTCTTCGTCTCGGGACGGGTTGTGCCGGGCCTCTACGGTGAGGCTCCGCGCAGCTACCTCCTGCGGAACACCAACGGGAAGTTCGTTGATGTCACAGCCGAGGTCGCCCCGGAGCTTCTGCATCCCGGAATGGTCAGCAGTGCCCTCTGGACCGACTACGACAATGATGGAGATCCCGACCTGATGATCGTCGGCGAGTGGATGACGCCTCGGCTCTACCGTAATCAAAACGGAACCTTCGCTGATGTCACAAGCCGGAGCGGCCTGGAAGGATTTGAAGGGTGGTGGAACAGTCTGATGGGAGCCGACCTGGATGGAGACGGCGATATCGACTATGTGGCGGGCAATCTGGGACTGAATACCAAACCGGAACTGCAGGCCTCAAGCAGCCATCCCCTGCAACTGCATGTGAACGATTTTGACGGCAACGGAAGCCGGGATCTTATCATCTCCTATTACTATCGCGGAAAGCAATATCCCACCCGAAACAAGGCCGACCTTGCGATGCAGATGGGAACGTACATCAAACGGAAATTTCCCACCACCTCGGCCTATGCCCTGGCCACCCTTCCGGAAATCCTTCCCGTCGAGAGACTTGACTCGGCAGACGTCCGGAAAGTCCACACCTTCTCCAGCCTCTGCTTCAGAAACAACGGCGACGGCACCTTCAGTCCCCTCCCGCTCCCCCCCGAGGCACAATTCGCCCCGATTCACGGCATGACCACGGAGGACTTCAACGGCGACGGCGTCCTTGATCTGCTGCTCAATCAGAACTTTTACGGACCGGACGGAACGGTTATCCGGTATGATGCCGGCATCGGTCTCTTCCTCCGGGGTCTGGGCGACGGCACGTTCGTCCCGGTCCGGCTCGACACGGCCGGCTTTCTGGTCAACTGTGATGCCCGGTCGATGGTAACGATGAGAAAAGGTCGTTCGGATTCCCTCTACATCCTCTCGGCCTGCAACGCTGCAACGGGTGCTCTGCATTCCTGGAGCCTGCCCGGCACCCGCATCCTCACAATTCCCATAGGAGAGAGGGTAACCCATGCGATACTGGTCAGGAGTAACGGCACAGAAGAACGCCGGGAATTCTATTGCGGTTCGGGCTATCTCTCGCAGAACAGTCCGACACTTGTTCTGTCGCCGTCGATTCGGGAAGTTCATCTCTACAGAGGAACCATACGGCTTCGCACCATCACTCCGTAGAGCAAAGGACATTCCGCATGTCGGCCGTATCGACTCCCGGTCGTACTGAAAATCGAACGGGGCCTGTCGTCCGCTTGCGACGACAGGCCCCGTTCACGTTCATTCAGGGTTGCCTGAGCTTCCGGATGATGCGGAGATGTTTCCTTTCCGCATCATCCATCCGCGCTTCCCCTTCCTTATCGGATCAGGTTCAGAGACTCAGTGGTAACAACCATTCCGCCGACATCGAGACGGATGAAATACCGTCCGACCGACAGTCCGGAAAGATCCACGACTTCACTGAATTCACCGGCCTCCTTTCTCCCCTCGACAACGCTCATCACCATCTCTCCCTTTTCGTTGAAGATACCGACGCGCACAGGCTCATCGGACATCGACCGATAGCGAATCGTCACGGTCGAGGAGACCGGATTCGGAACCGGAGCGTCAAGAGCGGCAATCGCACCGACCGAAGCCCTGCTCAATCCGGCTCCCGGAGTCGCCTGTCCCTGTGAGCGGGAAGACTCGCTCGGATCGTCCACCCGGATCGTGCTGCCGGCCTCTCCTCCCAACTGCACAATCTGCGGACCGTTCGTCGCATTGCTTCCGAAACTCAACTGTGCGGTTGAAGCACCGGGGGCCTGAGGAATGTAGGTTACCTCGAAGATCTCGGTCTGTCCCGGCTCCAGAACCCGACGGATTATCGATCCGACCCGGTAATCATTCATATTGACTCCGCTGAGCACCGGATCGGTCAGACGCACCGGTAACGTCCCGGTATTGGTCACGGCCGCGAACGAGCGGGCAATCTCTCCGACAGAGATCTGCGTGGCGGTAAACAGTGCAGGAGGATTCACCACAAGGGTTCGCGTCCCCGCGTATCCGCTTATCCGGACCACAGTCGGGTTGCCCCCTTTGATCTGAATTTCCATCTCGGCACTCCGATCTCCGGCTGTTCCGGCCGGATCGGGCTGCAATACCACCCACAGATCCAGTTGTTCGCCCGGTTGCAACACCAGAGGAAGCGTCGGCCATGGGTTCGACGGATCAGGCAGAATCTCCCCGTTCCCTCCGTTGATATTGATGCTCTCGATCTCGATCGGCCCTGCGGATGTATTCTCCAGTCGAACACTTCCCCGGCTGTTCTCGCCGCCGATCGCCGCCGGAGCCAGACGCAGATCGCGCCCCTCAAGTCCGAGGCTTCCCACACCGAAGACATCCCAGAAATACGTGCCCCGCTCTATCACGCCATTCCCTCCGAGCGTCGAGTCGTTGGTCAGCAATCGGATTGTGGCCAGTCGCGAACCGTAGGACTTCGGCGTAAAGGCAATCACCACCGTGTCGCCGGTTCCCGGGGCCAGCACATAGTCGTCACCGTCGATCCGGGTGTTCGGCAACACCTCAACAAGCTGGAACTCGTCGATGTCGCCCGACTCCAGCCGCAACGCATCCTTGTTGATGCGGAGATCGCACTCCCCGTTGTTGTACAACCATGCGGTAACCATACGGGTCTCCCGAACCTCGGTCTGCTCGAAAACAACTCCCTTCGGTCGTTCGATATTCCCGACTCCATGAAGCGAGGCACCGATTCCGCGACCGAAGAGGCCGGCACTGACAAGACCCCGGGTCACCACACCTTCGATTGTTCTGTCGTAGAGGTTGAAGCCGTTGGTCTCGAAGTAGATACGTCCGAAATGTCTGCCGGGATATGTCGGCGACATGATCAGTCTGAACGTCCGGGATTCTCCTTCCGGGACAATCACCTCGAACGGCTCGCCCGGCGCGTGCGGCTTGCTGTTCGCCGCTCCGGTACCGATGAAATATCCCCGCAGAGGGACCGGCCGGCCGAACGCATCCCGAAGCATCGGATACGGAGGCGTTCCCGGACCGATCACCGTGTCGCTGGCAAAGAGACTGAATCCGTTGACGATGAAGTCGCCCGATCCGGTATTCTCCGCCGTCACTTCATATGTCACCAACCCCTCACCGACACACGCAACGTCGTTGACGAAGAGCTGTGAAGTCGAATCGATCCGCAGACCGTTGATCCGGAGAATTCCCCCCGGCGCGGCTGCAAAGGCGCGGAGGAGATATCGCCGGGTCTCACCATCGGCGAACACGGTCAGAGTCGCCTCCTGATAGCCGACCGTATTCTGCGCATTGAACGTGATCGTCGGCGTCGACTGCTCTTCTCCGTCGATGTCATCGCTGGTCATATCCAGCGAGTAGTTGCCGGTCGGATCGTT
>CBFGQN010000426.1:0-4240 GCA_965650895.1 uncultured Ignavibacteria bacterium
GCGAAGCTGTTCGGCAGCCTGTTCGGCATCGGTCAGCAACTTCTCTTCCAGTGCCGACGGAGTATGGAACTGATGGACCTGGCGCGACCGGCTGCGGGGGTGGCGGACGTCGCGATGCCAGATCACTTCCCCGTTGGTCGAATAGAGGAACGGGACATGGAAGCCGTCGAAATCGAACGGACTTTCCTGTACGCCCCGGGAATACCGCTCGGCCTGCGTCAGCACCTCCTGCGGTCCGACGGCAAGTTTCTTCGCCTCCACCAGACCGAGAATTCTCCCCCCGACGCAGAGGGCGTAATCGACCGGTCCGTTGGCGGTCGGGAACTCTTCGATTGCGCAACGTTCATAGCGATCCGGCGGACGACCGGAATCATAGGGGGCAACGGTCCAGCCCGCTTCGGTCAGTCGTTTGTCAATCCGTCGTTTCCGCGTCTGTTGTTCCGACTCGGTACCGCCACGTGGAGTAGAAATCTTCATTGACCGGCGACAATGCGTTTTGTGGGCAGAGGGGCTGCACCACACATCGGTGCAGCGTTCGGCGGAAAGATACGATTGTGGCCTCAAAAACGGTCGGTCGGCGGGGAAAAAGTTCCTGTTCTACGCACCGTAAACGGCAGGTTCCTGAAGGTAAAAGATGTGTCCGGCAGTACTCCTCCCCCCTACAAACCGCAGTCGGTTCGCCCTACGAAAAAGCTCTGTTCGCAGCGATCCCGGTTCGACAAGTCATCACTCGTATCGAACCCCACACTTCCGACTTCCTTGCCGCAGAGGTTTGTGATCTCATCTGCCGGGACCATGGGCCTACCTCCGATTCCGTAAGGAAATCGTACCGGACGGGAAGTCGCTCAACTCAGCCGGTTAACGTCGAAAGAGTGCGTACGGGATAATTACGTAGCAGTCCACATCGTATCATAACCTATATTACTTATGCTCTCTGTGTGCCGGCAAACGAGTGCATTTACTTCGCTATGTACAGCGAAGTCATTAACAATACCCTTCATCAAAGAACGGAGACGTTATTATGCGACAGTCTGCCAGGGGCACTTTATACACCGCACTCTTATTCGTTTTTCTGTCCACCCTCTCTCTTTACAGTCAATTTGAAAAAGTAATTGATCTTCATTTCAGCATCGACCAATTCGGAACAGGGATGCAAACCACACCGGATAACGGTTCCATTGTTGTAGGCAACAACATTACAAATGCCGGCAACGACGAGGCGTTTGCTGCCAAGTTTGACGAAGACGGGAATGTTCAATGGATGAGAGAATATCCCTCAATGAGCGGAACCTATGACTTCGTCAGGTTTACCGATGTCGATCTGTTATACGACGCCTCCGGCACTCTGCATGAAGGCTATGTCATCACGGGATCCGTTGAAAAACCTAATGTCGATGATCGGGACATTCTGGTGGCAAGAATAGACTTGCAGGGTCAGGTCGTATGGAGTACGACGTACCAGTCCCCGAAGTTCAATGACGGGAACATCTATCAGGACGAAGGCCTGGCCGTTATCCAGGACGGGAACGGCAACATAGCGGTAACCGGTTATACTAACGGCGATGAGGTAACATGCGGGCAGGGAAACGTCATCGGTAGCAGAGCAGACATGTTTCTCCTGCGACTTGACCCGAACGGAGCGTGGTTAAGCTGGGCAGTTGTGGGTGAGGAGATTTTCGGCACACAACCTCACTTTCGATACATGACAGGATACGGATTGACGGAGTACAACACCGGCGGGCTTCCCAGCTACATTGTAGTGGGGACCAGGAAGCAGGCGTTTGCATTTGATCCGGCGGTACCGGAGACCTGCACCCAGCAAGTCTCCTACATGACGCATCTGGCAAAGTTCAGCAGCGCAGGCCAGCATCTCTGGAGCAGGAACATTCCCGACCCTCCGGCGCAAATGGGACTCTGGTGGTCGGGAGACATCGGATATGACGTCATACAGACTCAGGATGGAGGGATCGCCCTTGTAGGTGCCCTCAACGGCTCTATCGGATCGTTGCTTGACGGAGTCTATGTAGTAAAGACCAATGCCAACGGTATGGTAGGCCCCGGTTTTCCCAACACCTGGTCCAGAGAAATTGCAACTGTAAGCGGAGGCGGTCTCTGCTTTTCGCAGGCCAGCACATGGGAGGAAATCGGCAAAAGCATAGTTGAGACTGACATTGGAGATTTTATTATTACCGGTACTAAAAACAACTGCACCAGCAGCGGTGGATTTCAGAAGGACATGACGATTATCAGAATTTCATCTGATGGAGATGTCATGCATGCAATTCAGCACGGCGGGACGGGCAATGAGCAGGGAGAGAAAGTCACCCTGAGTAATGATCACAGCTACTACACGGCGACAGGTACTTCCTCCAGCTATAATTCAAATATCGACCTCTATCTTGTCAAAGGGTCAATCACCGAATGTGCCAGGTGCGGGAACAGCGTTCCTCTTATTTCAAACGATCCGGAAGCGGAAGCGATAACATTTATTCCCACTATCGACCATCTGGCAAACAGCACGCCTCAGATACGGGATCTCGGGCAAAGCTATAATGAGGAGAATGTATGTGATCCCGAATTCTCGTGTGGTGTGGCCTCTCAGAACTACTTTCACAATCGCTACCAAGCGGCAGGCTACGAGTATGGAATGGACGGGGAAGAAACAGATGACGGAGGATTTATCGTCGCCGGGTTTGACAAGGACAAAACGGGCACGTTGCCGCTGTACGGAGCGCTCCTTGCCAAGACGGACAATCAGGGTCTGGGATCGACAACGTCGGAATGGATCAAGCGATATGAAACCGGCAACGGCGACATCGAGGGCCGCTCGGTTGCAGAAAAGCCGACCGGCAATGCGGGATATGCCGTTGCCGGCTATGCTTTTCTGGACGGGGACAACTACGGGGAAATCCCGTTGTTCTTTCACACAAACCTGTCAGGAACCCTCAGTAATGCCTGGACCTACTTCCCGAGTGACGCCGTCTCGATTCCCAGATCGGCATCGGTATATAATGCCCACAATTCCGGATTTATCCTTTCATATGAGTTGATGACTGATTCCGTCAGTGATTCCAAGAGCATAACCTATGTCCTTAGAACCGACGCAAACGGTAGTGTTACTCCTATGACAGGGAATCAAAAATGGGCATACATGTACGAAATGGATGAAAGTGCAGAGCCCGCTTCCGCTATCCCGACATCGGACGGGAATTACGCAGTGGCGGGAAACCACAGGCTTAACGGTAATGTGAAGCCGTTCCTGATGAAGCTGGATGATTACGGCAATGTTGATTGGGCATACGAGTATGGTGGGAGCAACTTCTACTGCACAGACTTTGCCGAAACGTCTGATGAAGGATTTATTATGACGGGAGTCAGGCTGAGTTTCAGCGCAGGGATCGATGCAGGATTTGTTATGAAGTTGTCCTCGACCGGCAGCGTCGAGTGGACTCAGGTATATATTGTCAACAGCAATTCATCTCCCGTCAGTTCACAATTAAACTCCATTATTTCCGAGAGCAACGGTGAAGGATATGCCGCTTCCGGACAAGTCGGACGTACAGCCAGCTTTCCTCATAACGGCTGGATACTTCGGATGGATAACTGTGGCGTTCCGGAATGGACAACCAGTGCAATTGCCATAACTCCGGCTGACTTTGATACCTATGCCTCAATATCCGAGACTTCAAACGGAGAGTTTTTCACAACAGGTACGATCAGCAGTGGAGACCCTTTGAAAGCGGATATGTGGGGAACATTGACAACATGTGACGGCACTGTTTGTCTGCCGGAGCAGATATCGCTTGACCTTTATGAGGTAAACATGTCAAGACAGTCGATTACCGTCAACCGGTACGATGCCGCATACGAAGAGGAACTTGAACTTGACGAACGGGAATTCCCGCTGGAACTGATGATTCGGATTTGCCCCGATCCGCCGGGCAATATTCAGGAAGAGATTAACATCAGTCACTTGCTCTCTCCGCTCCGGTAAAGAGCATAGTTGCATGTCGAATAAAAGAAGGGAGTCTCCGGCATGAGA
This sequence comes from uncultured Ignavibacteria bacterium, assembly GCA_965650895.1. Lineage (GTDB taxonomy): Bacteria > Bacteroidota > Ignavibacteria > OLB7 > OLB7 > JAGWAZ01. Next base: position 4,043 of record CBFGQN010000426.1, read on the forward strand.
CTCCCTTCTTCATTACAGACAGCTCTCTGATTTTTCTGTGGGCCCGGAGGGATTTGAACCCCCAACCAACGGATTATGAGTCCGCTGCTCTAACCGTTGAGCTACAGGCCCGGTCGCGCGGGATCAGCCTTCAGTAGTGAGCTTGTAGAGTCATCCTTGAGCCGGCGGCTGTGAGCGTTCAGCTATCAGCAGTCAGCC
>CBFGQN010000427.1:0-4222 GCA_965650895.1 uncultured Ignavibacteria bacterium
CCCGACCCTCGACTCCCGACCCTCGACTCCCGACCCTCGACTCCCGACCCTCGACCCTCGACTCCCAACTATCCAACAACCCAACAAATACACAATACAAAAAACGGTCCCCGGCCGAGACCGATGACCGTTTTCCGTTCAGATTGTTTGATCGACGGTTTTACGCCACCGCTTCCAGTTCCTTTACGAGCTGGCGGGCGATCACGATGTGCTGGATTTCCGATGTCCCCTCATAGATCTCGGTGATCTTTGCATCCCGCAGGAATCGCTCCACCTTGTACTCCCGTACATAGCCGTAGCCGCCGTGGACCTGAATCGCCTCAAGCGCTACCTCAACAGCCGTCTTCGAGGCAAACAGTTTTGCCATTGAGGCCGCCTTGATGTAGTTCTCTCCCCGATCCTTCTTCGATGCGGCATCAAACAGCAGAAGCCGTGCCGCCTGGATCTTCACCGCCATCTCGGCCAGCTTGAACTGGATGGCCTGCAGGTTGGAGATCGGCTTGCCGAATGCCTTCCGTTCCTGCGAATACTGCACCGCCGCCTCGAACGCCCCCTGCGCAATGCCGAGCGCCTGCGCGCCGATGCCGATCCGTCCCCCGTTCAGCGTCTCCATGGCGATGTTGAAGCCCCGTCCCTCCGGACCGAGCACGTTCTCCGCCGGTACCTGAACGTCCTGGAACTGGAGCGAGCAGGTGTCGCTCGAACGGATGCCGAGCTTGTCCTCCTTGACTCCCTGCGTGAAGCCGTCCCATCCCTTCTCGACGATGAAGCAGGAGATCCCTTTGTATCCTTTCTCGCGGTCGGTCTGTGCGTAGACCAGATAGACCTCGGCGGTTGTGCCGTTGGTGATCCAGTTCTTCGTCCCGTTCAGCGTCCAGGAACCGTCCTCGTTCTGCGTCGCCTCGGTCCGCTGTTGCGTGGCGTCGGAGCCGGCTTCGGGTTCGGAGAGACAGTAGGCACCGATGATCTGACCGGTTGCCAGCGGACGCAGATACTCTTCCTTCTGATCATCGGTTCCGTACTTCTCAAGTGCCCAGCAGACCAGCGAGTTGTTCACCGACATCACCACGCCGACCGAGGCGTCAACTTTCGAGATCTCCTCCATGGCGATCACATAGCTGACCGCATCCAGACCGGAGCCTCCCCAGTCGGGAGAGACCATCATTCCGAGGAAGCCGAGTTCGCCCAGCTTTTTGATCGCCTCGTGCGGAAATTCTCCTGAAATATCCCGCTCGATCGCCGTCGGGGCCACTTCGTTCTGCGCAAAGTCCCGCGCCGTGTCGCGGATCATCTGATGGGTCTCGGTCAAGTCAAATTGAAGCATGATACTGGATCTGTTATGTGATTCGGTCTCGTATATCGTATGTCGTTCCAACGTACGGGGAGAGGGGGATCCGGGGGACCGTCGAATTTACGAGGGGGGAGGGGGTTATCCCAACAGTTGCACGGGTGTCGGTGTACCAATTCATTACCGCGGGGGAAAAGTAAACGTTTTCATTCCAGTTCCGTCCGCCCCCATCGGTTCCCGTGTTGGAACAAAGAAGGGAAAATCCCGTCCCGTGTCGAGATTCGACAGATTGCCTATATTCATTTGCAGAGGAGAGGAAGATGGAACGGAACGATTCGTCGGCGCTTTATGTAGTATTGTGTTGAGTCCGGAGGAGTTTGAAGAGGGGGAAAACACGCAATTGTCCGGCTTCACGTCCTCAACGGACGCAGCACGGAATTCGGAAGTCACCCCGACTTGAAATCCCCCGATCAGGAAGGGCAACATTCACGAATCGAGATCAACTTCTTACCACGATGTCCGCGAGGGCATCCTAAATCAGGGACAGCATCATGGAAAGCAATTTTTCCAACCGCGTTAACGATGTGATCCGGCTCAGTCGCGAGGAAGCATTGCGACTGGGACACGACTACATCGGCACAGAGCACCTCCTTCTCGGCATCATTCGCGAGGGAGAAGGGGTTGCCGTCAAGATTCTGCGGAATCTGGGGGGTGATCTCTACAAAATCAAGAAAGCAATCGAGGATACCGTCCGGGCCACCGGCGGCACGCTCACCATCGGCAATATCCCGCTGACCAAACAGGCCGAGAAGGTTCTGAAGGTCACCTATCTGGAAGCGAAACTCTTCAAGAGCGATCGCATCGGCACAGAGCATCTCCTCCTATCGCTGCTGCGGGATGACGACAATATTGCCGCACAGATCCTTTCACAGTTCGGTATCACCTACGATGCCGTCCGTTCGGAACTGGAGAACATCCAGTCGGGCAAGCCGAGCGGTTCCGGCGCTCCGGGAGGGCGCGCCGGTTCGAGCCGTTCGCGCGAGAAGCAGGACCGGGTGAAGACGCCGGTTCTGGACAACTTCGGTCGCGACCTGACGAAGCTGGCATCCGAGGACAAGCTCGATCCGGTGATCGGTCGCGAAAAGGAGATCGAACGGGTCGCGCAGATCCTCTCACGCAGAAAGAAAAACAATCCGGTCCTGATCGGCGAACCGGGTGTCGGCAAGACGGCGATTGCCGAGGGACTGGCTCTTCGCATCATCGAGCGGAAGGTCTCCCGCGTCCTCTTCGACAAACGGATCGTGACGCTCGATCTGGCCGCCCTGGTGGCCGGAACAAAGTATCGCGGACAGTTCGAGGAGCGGATGAAGGCGGTGATGAGCGAACTGGAGAAGGCCAAGGATGTGATCCTCTTCATCGACGAGCTCCACACGATCGTCGGTGCAGGGGGCGCCAGCGGTTCGCTGGACGCATCGAACATGTTCAAGCCGGCCCTGGCCCGCGGAGATATCCAGTGCATCGGCGCGACGACGCTGGACGAGTATCGGCAGTACATCGAAAAGGACGGGGCGCTCGACCGCCGCTTCCAGAAGATCATGGTCGATCCGCCGACGGTCGACGAGACGATCCAGATTCTGCAGAACATCAAGGATCGCTACGAGGAACACCACAACGTCCGCTACACCGAGGAGGCGATCATTGCCTGTGTGCAGATGTCCGAACGTTATATCACCGACAAGTTCCTTCCGGACAAAGCGCTTGACGTTCTCGACGAAGTCGGATCACGCATCCACCTCGGCAGCATCGTCGTGCCGAAGTCGATTCTTGATCTTGAGGAGAAGATCGAGGAGATCAAAGGGGAGAAGAACCAGGTGGTCAAGAGCCAGAACTTCGAGGAGGCCGCGCGCCTGCGCGATATGGAGAAAAAGTATCTGGCCGAACTCGAGGAGGCCAAGGAAGAGTGGGAGGAGAGTGCCGAGGAACGCGTCGTCGATGTGACCGAGGAGGACGTGGCCCAGGTGGTGGCGATGATGACCGGTATCCCGGTTGCGAAGATCGCACAGGAGGAGTCGGAGAAGCTTATCAAGATGGCCGAGAACCTCAGAAAGGAAGTTATCGGTCAGGACGAGGCGATCGAGAAGCTGGCCAAGGCGATCCGCCGCGCACGTGCCGGACTGAAAGACCCGAACCGTCCGATCGGTTCGTTCCTCTTCCTCGGTCCCACGGGCGTCGGCAAGACGGAGCTGGTGAAGGCCCTTGCCCGCTACCTCTTCGACAGCGAGGACGCTCTGGTCCGGGTCGATATGAGCGAGTACATGGAGAAGTTCTCCGTCTCCCGTCTGGTCGGCGCTCCTCCGGGATATGTCGGCTACGAGGAAGGGGGACAGTTGACCGAGAAGGTCCGGCGGAAGCCCTATTCGGTTATCCTTCTGGACGAGATCGAGAAGGCCCATCCGGATGTCTTCAACATCCTCCTGCAGGTTCTCGACGACGGTATCCTGACAGACAGTCTCGGTCGCCGTGTCGATTTCAAGAACACGATCATCGTGATGACCTCGAACATCGGCGTCAAGGAGATCAAGGCCGGCGGACAGATGGGCTTCATCTCCGGTGAGGAGGCCGACAAGTACGACGAAATGAAATCGAAGATCGAAGAGTCGATGAAACGGCACTTCAATCCGGAGTTTCTGAACAGGCTCGACGAGATTATTGTCTTCCGTCAGTTGACCAAGGATCACATCTTCGATATTATCGATATCCAGACCCGGTATCTGCTCCAGCGCCTGAACGCGATGGATCTGACCGTGGAGATCGAGGACAGGGCCAAGGAATTTCTGGCCGAGAAGGGGTACGACGAGAAGTACGGCGCCCGTCCCCTCAGAAGAACGATCCAGCGCTACATCGAGGATGAGCTTGCCGACCGGTTGATCCGGG
>CBFGQN010000428.1:0-4195 GCA_965650895.1 uncultured Ignavibacteria bacterium
TGACGATGTCGGGAAGTTCGCGACGGCAGGGAGGACACCAGGTTCCCCAGAAGTTCAGCATGACGACCTTCCCTCGATAACTCTCCAGCGATCCTTCCTCCCCCGCCCCGTTCTTCCATGAGAAGCCGGGAGCCGCAACCAAAGCCGAAGAGAAATCACCATTTTCCAGCGACGGCAACACGTCTCCGGTCACGCTTTGAATCGTGCCGATCCGTGAAGCCGGACCGCTCCGGTTCTCCGTCGTCGCGGTCTCCTTCCCTTCCGTCACCTCGACATCCCCGGTGTCGTTCTCCTGGCCGCCATTCTTGTTCAAACCGCACGATACTACAGACAGCGCAACGGTCACCGCTATCCAAGGAACGAAAAGACTGGGTATTGATCGCTTCATCTGGACTGTTCCGTCAATAATCAAGAATATATGTGCTCTACAAGTATCGGGCCGAGGACGCGATCCGGAATCTGAAATTGCCGGAAGGACATCAGCCTACAATCCGAGCAATGACTTCAGGTCGGCACTTGAACGGTTGGCAACCGCAACAATCACGTCATCTCCTTTTCTGTACATCACAAGATTCCCCTTGGCCGATGCCTCCATCCAGATCGGTTCTCCCACCTCGATCTGCGCAAGCACATCTTCGGTCACGTAGAACCCCTTCCCCTCTTTCAGCGTTGCCAGAGGTATCTCCGTCAGGTAGAGACGGGATTCTCCGTCCCGGTACAGAAGATGAGGAAGCTTGACTCCCCCCCGCTCGCTGACGACACCTCCGGCCAGCGGCATCGAAACGCCGGTGAAGGAAAGAGGGGGAACGCCCTGCTCTGCGAAGACCGTCTTGAGACTCGCCAACGCGTTCTCCTCATACTCCACCTGCAGATTTCCGGACATGAAGCTTTCGTAGTTGGCAATAGCCTGATTGAAGAGGTTGACCGGACCGGTCGACCTGCGGGTCGGTGCCGGAATCGCGGTACCCGAAGAAGAGGAGGGAGAAGTTCCGGAAACCGGCGCGGGTTGCTCCGGAGCGTCATCGAACAGAACGATATAGGCCCCAAGTCCCAGAATCAACGCCAGCAGAATCAACAGCGGAACCCCTGCCCCCGAACGCTTTGAGCGACGACGGTAGGAGGAACGGCGGCGTGTTTCGGCGCGGGAGATCGCCTCCAGACTCCGCTCCATTGCATCGGGAACGGTTGCGACCGGCCCCGTATCTGCATACCGTTGCCGCACAACCATCTTTCGCTCAAGTTCCGCCTCGTAGGCGTCGCGGCACTCCGAACAGGATCGTACCGTTTTTTCTCCACTCTGCCTGTAGGCGGCCGGATCGAAACGATCCGAGACTCTGGCTGTGATTTCGCGGTGTAGTTCTTCGCTCGTCATGGATATTTCTGATAAATAGATTGATCGTTTCAGACCTCTACGACTCCAGAGCAACCCGCCCTTCATACTCCTGAATTTCAAGCCACCGTTCGGCATCGATCGCCGCCATGCAACCGCTGCCGGCAGCGGTAACCGCCTGCCGGTAGACGTGATCCTGCACATCTCCGGCGGCAAAGACTCCTTCGATGTTCGTGTAGGTCGTTCCGGGGGCGACCTCCAGATACCCGTTCTCATCCATATCAAGCACGCCGGTAAACAGATCGGTGTTCGGTCGGTGACCGATGGCGATGAAGACTCCGTCAATCGGCATCTCGCTTGTCTCGCCGGTCTTCAAATGGCGGAGCATCACTCCGGTCACTTTTTTCACCGGCTGATCCTCTCCGATGATTTCCTCGATCACCGTATCCCAGATCACCTCGACCTTCTTGTTGGCCAGGGCACGATCGGCCATGATCTTCGAAGCCCGGAACTCGTCGCGACGATGGATAATCGTCACCTTCCGGCAGAACCGGGTCAGGTAGTTGGCTTCCTCCATCGCCGTGTCTCCCCCGCCGACAACGATCACCTCCTGATCACGGAAGAAAAATCCGTCGCACGTCGCGCAGGCCGAGACGCCGTACCCCATGTATTTCTCCTCCGAAGGGAGACCAAGCAGCCTTGCCGAGGCGCCGGTTGCCACAATGACCGCATCGGCCGAAAGCTTTGTCCCTCGGTCGCTCTCCACTTTGAAGGGACGAGAAGAGAAGTCGATTGAGGAGATATACTCATAGCGTGACTCCGCACCGAACCGGTGGGCCTGTCGACGGAAGACCTGCATCATCTCCGGTCCGAGTATTCCCTTCTCGAATCCGGGATAGTTCTCCACATCGGTCGTGATCATCAATTGGCCTCCCGGCTGATTCCCCTCGTAGACGACCGGCGACAGATTTGCCCGTCCGGCATAAAGGGCGGCGGTAAGCCCGGCCGGACCGGAACCGATAATGATCAGCTTGTGGTGTTCGCGACCATCCCGCATTACTCCTTCGTGATGGGGGTTGGTAATTTCAATGGCTGTGCCGTTCTGTTCTGACATAATTCCGTATGGTTTCAATAGAGCTGGCTTCTTTTATTCGATTGCCGAGATACCCGGAACGTCCGGATCGGAGTTCCCTTACGGCCGGAAATATTGCAGGCTGTGCAGTCAAAGGAGTGCCCTCACCTGAACTCTCCTCCCCCGCCGCAGCGATTCCGAAGATACGCCATTCGCGGAAAATCCTCCGACTCACCCGGACTTCCGGATCTGCCGCAACACCATGGCAAGAGCGGCATTCACGGTGTATCGTCGGATAACGTCCCGCTCTCCGTTGAAGCGATAGAGTTTCGCCTCCACTCCCTGATCCGAAGCGACGGCGATCCAGACCGTTCCGACCGGTTTCTCCGGGGTTCCTCCGTCGGGTCCGGCAAGTCCGGTGACCGCAACGCTGTAATCGGCCGGTATCGCCTTCCGCACCCCGTCGGCCATCTCCCTGGCGGTCTCCTCGCTGACCGCCCCGTGATCCCGAAGCGTGTCGGCTTTGACGCCAAGCAGGCTTTCCTTGACCTGATCGGCATAACTGACAACGCTCCCCAGATAATAGGTTCCGCTCCCCGGAACATCGGTGATGCTCCCTCCGATCAGTCCGCCGGTACAGGATTCGGCCGTCACCAGTGTCCGTCCGGCTCTCTCCAGCGCACGCCCCAGCGCCTGGGCCGGTGTCTCGTTCCGATCACTGATAATCCACTCCCCCGCCAGCGAGACAAGTTCCTCCGCACTCCGCTCGAACGCCTGCCGTGTCTCTTCTCTCTCGTTGTAGCGAATCAGTCTCAACCGGATCGGTCCCTCGGCCGGAAGATAGGCCAGCGATATTCCGTCGGGGAAGCTCCGTTCGAGGGGCTCGAGGCGTTCGGCCAGAATCGATTCCGGAACTCCGTATACCAGCCAGACCCGTTCATGAAATCCGGCGGCAGTCCCGATTTCATCCCGAAGGATGGCCGTGAAAAGTTCCCGCATTTCGAACGGAACTCCGGGGAGGATGTAGACCGGAACATCGTTCAGGCGGAAGTGGAGTCCCGGTGCGGTCCCCCAACGGTTCGGAATCACCCGACAGGCGGCCGGCACCAAAGCCTGGTTCAGCGATCGTTCGTTCGGCACACGCCCCGTCCGGCTGAAGCGTTCCAGAATCATGTGCCGCTGCTCCTCGTTGAGCGTCACTCCACAGGAAAGAAGATCACAGACCGCATCGAATGTCTTGTCGTCATCGGTCGGTCCCAATCCTCCGGTAGTGATAACCAGGTCGGCGTTGCGGCAAGCCTCGGCAATTGCCCCGACAATGGTCTGTCTGTCGTCTCCTATCGTCAGAACCTGCGCAACACTGTGTCCGGCATTTGAAAGTTCTCTCCCCTGCCACGATGCGTTGGTGTTCACCGTTCTGCCGCTCAGCAGCTCATCTCCTATCGAAATCAGCACAGCCTTCATGTCTTGCGAATGTATCCCGGATAACGATGAATGTCTTGAAAAGAAAAAGAGTCGATCCTCTATTGTCCGATAAACCGACTGACCAGACCGATCAGCGAGAGTCCGAACCAGATCAGGTGGGCGCAGATATTGGCATAGATCGCCGCCACCACATCGTCGGCCATGATGCCGAGCGCCCCCCCTCTCCTGTCAAACCAGTTGGCCGGCCAGGTCTTTGCAATATCGAAGACGCGAAAACAGAAAAAGGCAAGAATCGGCCAGAGGGGATGAATAATCCAGGGAGAAGCCATCGCCAGCCACTGTCCGGCAAATTCATCGAGCGTGAAGAA
>CBFGQN010000429.1:0-4159 GCA_965650895.1 uncultured Ignavibacteria bacterium
TGATCCGGGCGACCGCCCGGGTGATCTTCCGCGTGACGAACGTCGGTCCTCGTCTGGGACTTTCATGGTTGAAGAGGATGCCGTTGCAGGCGTACATCCCGTAGCTTTCGCGGTAGTTCTTCGTGATCCAGTAAGAATAGACCTTCGCGCAGGCATAGGGAGAACGGGGATAGAACGGAGTCTCCTCGGTCTGCGGTACCTCCACGACCTTGCCGTACATCTCGCTTGAGGAGGCCTGATAGAACCGCGTGTCGATGCCGGTATCGCGGATCGCCTCCAGGAGCCGGACGGTTCCGAGAGCGGTGATCTCGGCGGTGTACTCCGGAATGTCGAACGAGACCCGGACATGGCTCTGGGCGCCGAGGTTGTAGATTTCGTCCGGCTTCACATCCCGGAGGATCTTGTTCAGGGAGGAGGAATCGTTCAGATCGCCGTAGATCAGCTTCAGCCGGACGTCCCGCTCGTGCGGGTCTTTGTAGAGGTGATCGAGCCGCTCGGTGTTGAATGAACTGGAACGGCGGATGATGCCGTAGACCTCGTACCCCTTCGCCAGAAGAAGTTCTGCAAGGTAGGATCCGTCCTGACCGGTGATTCCGGTTATCAATGCTTTCTTCATGTTCCCCGACTGTTCCGACAGAATTTCGTCAATAGAACCGTAATAATACCGAAGATTCCGGGAACAGGAGGTGCAATTCCCGATGCACTTTGTTATCCCCTCCCGGGAGGGACATCCGCCGCAGGCGGATTGGGTGGGTCTGAGGATGACTCGAGGAATGAAGTCATCCTTCGGAGTTGTGCCGGAGTATCTCCCGGGCTGCAGGCATTCCGTCCTCCCCGCACTCGCCGGAACAGTAAACCGATTTCCCCGGATAAATACGGACCTGATGATATTTACCACAAAAACACAAAGAGCACGAAGAATCACCAAGAGGTGTAGGCACTCACAATCTCTCGCAACATCCTCCCCTCTCCCCCGCTCCGCTCCTCGTATCTTTGCGGTTTGTCGGAACCGCAACAACCAGAAGAACCGGATCATGCCGATCACAAATCCAGATTATTTCGATATCAATGCCTTGCTCAGCGAGGAGGAACGGATGGTGGGGCAGACCGTCCGCGCGTTTGTGGACGAGGAGATTCTGCCGATCATCGAGGAGCACTATCAGGCCGGAACCTTTCCGATCGAGATCGTCAAGCGTTGCGGCGAGTTGGGAATTTTCGGCGCGACGATTCCGGAAGAGTACGGCGGCGGCGGGATGAATTCGGTCACCTACGGTCTGATCAACCGGGAGCTTGAACGGGGAGATTCCGGCATCCGGAGCGCCGTTTCGGTGCAGAGTTCGCTGGTGATGTATCCGATCTGGCAATACGCCGGTGAAGACCTGAAGCGGGAATGGCTGCCGAAGCTGGCCTCGGGAGAGGCGATCGGCTGCTTCGGTCTGACCGAGCCGGACTTCGGTTCGAACCCCGGCGGGATGATCACCACCGCCCGGGAGACCGATTCGGGCTATGTGCTGAACGGGGCGAAGATGTGGATCACCAACGGCACCCTTGCCGACATCGCCGTCGTCTGGGCGAAGCTTGACGGAGTCATCCGGGGCTTTATGGTCCAGAAGGATACGCCCGGCTTCTCGGCGCCGGAAATGAAGAACAAACATTCTCTCCGCGCATCGGTGACCAGCGAACTGGTCTTCCAGGATTGCGAGATCCCGAAGACGCACATCTTTCCGGAAATCAAGGGGTTGCGCGGTCCGTTCTCCTGTCTGAACCAGGCCCGCTACGGCATCTCGTGGGGAGCGATCGGGGCGGCGATGGCCTGCTATGATTCGTCGGTGGAGTATGCTACCTCCCGTATCCAGTTCGACGGACCGATAGCCCGATTCCAGCTTGTGCAGGAGAAACTGGTCTGGATGCTGAACGAGATCACGAAAGCGCAGCTTCTGAGTTACCGGCTGGGACGGATGAAGGACGAGGGGTCGTGGCGACCGCAGCAGGTGTCGATGGCGAAGCGGAACAATGTCTGGATGGCACTGGAGTGTGCCCGGACCGCACGGGATATCCACGGAGCCAACGGCATCCTGAGCGAATATCCGATCATGCGCCACATGGCAAATCTGGAATCGGTGAAGACCTACGAAGGGACGCACGACATCCACACGCTGATCATCGGAAACGACATCACCGATATTCCGGCGTTCATGTAGATGTTGATTTCGCAATACCGTAGGGGCGAAAAACATTTCGCCCCCTGTCGGTTTCACCCCCACAGGTTTCCCCATACCGGTCTGCCCCCCATCAGACTTTCCACGACCGGAAAGTCCGTCGGCACAAACGATTCCCCGCCGCGGGCGGGACAACATCATTGCACGAATCATCAGCACCGCATGAACATCAGAATCACACGCATACGACCCGGTTTCGGCGATCTTCCCCTCCCCTCCTACGCAACCGAAGGGGCGGCCGGAATGGACCTGCGGGCGGCGGTCGACGAACCGATCACGCTTGCGCCGGGGGAACGGGCTGCCGTGCCGACCGGCATCGCCGTCGCCCTGCCGAACGGATTCGAGTGTCAGGTGAGACCCCGAAGCGGACTTGCGATGAAGCACGGCATCTCGATGGTCAACAATCCGGGAACGGTTGATGAGGATTACCGGGGAGAAATTCATGTCCTGCTGATCAATCACGGAACCGAGCCTTTCACCATCAATCGGGGAGAACGGATCGCGCAGATCGTGATCGCCCGGTACGAGCGGATAACCTGGGACGTAGTGGATGATCTGCCGCAAAGCGGACGGGGTGCCGGCGGTTTCGGCAGTACGGGAAAACGATAACTCCGTTTTCCCGGCTTCTCTACCGTTTATCCATCGTTTATTCCATTGTCCGAACCACCCGACTCCCCTATCTTGACCGCGACATGTCTGAAAAGAACGAGCATATCGGCAGTGAACCGGTGGCCCCCTCCGGAGGACGGGAAGGAACCGGCGGCGAGTCGTACGTATCACTCAGTCCGACACTTGGACTGCGGGGTCTTCTGCGCGAGGAGTTGCGTCCTCAGGAACGCTTTGCCATTATCGGCGGATTCGGACTTCTGGCACTGCAACTCTACACGATGGTCGGTGATGGTCCGATCCACCCGATCTTCCCGACCGCAGCCCTCGTCTTCTTCCTCTATCCGTTCAGTCGCGGCGTTCTCACCCGCAGGGTGGTTCAGCTCGGATTGCTGACCTTCGGATTCTGGATGTTTATCAGTCTCAGCGGCGTCCTCTTCCCCTTCATTGCCGCCTTCGTCTTCTCCTATATCTGCGCACCGATGGTGCAACGCCTGGCCGACCGGGGAATTCCCCGATGGCTCACATCGCTCGGCATCGCGCTGCTGATTATCGGTGTCTACTCGCTGATCGGTTTCATGTTGATCCCCGCTTTCGTCGGTCAGTTCGATCAACTTCTGGCCATGACCAACACCATCATGGAAGGGGCCGACGAAATTCTCCGGACCGAACGGATGATCTCGTTTCTGACCGCCTACGGCATCTCGGAATCGCAGGCCGAGCAGCTTGTGGCCGAGTACGTACAGCCCCAGATCTCGGCGATCGGGAGCGGACTCTTCATCTGGCTGACCGATTTCCTGCAGAACATCACCGGCATTCTGGCCGGACTTGCGAACCTGATTCTGATCCCCTTTCTCTCCTATTACATGACCGTCGACTTCAACCGGTTTCGTCGCTTCGTCCGGTCCACCCTTCTGCGGGACGATCCGCGCTACGTCTATTATCTGCGGAACGTCGACCGGATCGTCAACTCCTATATCCGGGGGATCTTTCTCACATCGAGTCTCGTCGGGACGATTGCCGTGGGCGTGCTGACCGTCTTCGGCATTCCCTATGCGCTGGTGCTGGGAGTGCTGACCGGATTTTTCAATTTGATTCCGACACTCGGAATGTTTCTGAACCTGGGAGTGGCAATTGTTATCTTCCTGTTCGTACCGGGAGACTTCTGGTATCATACGCTGGTGATGTCCGGCACGATCTTCGGTCTTCACGCACTGAACGCCAACATGATCGAGCCGCGGGTGCTGGGAGACCGGGTGGGAGTCCATCCGGTACTGATCATCGCCTCCCTCTTCATCTTTGCATATTGCATGGGATTTGTCGGCCTGCTGATC
>CBFGQN010000430.1:0-4155 GCA_965650895.1 uncultured Ignavibacteria bacterium
AAAAACCTCGCAATATACGAAAAATTCTTTGATAATCCAGCATCGCGCCGTATCTTTGTGGCATGGAACAGCGCAACACGCCACGTACCCTTCAAGAGGCTATCCTCTACTTCTCCGATAAAGATCGGGCACTCGATTACATGGTCTCCCTTCGCTGGTCGAATGGGGTCACCTGTCCACATTGCCAGTGCAAGGAACATTCGTTCCTGAAAACACGCCGTATCTGGAAGTGCAAGGGCTGCCGTAAGCAGTTCTCCGTTAAGGTTGGAACGTTGATGGAAGACAGTGCGCTGGGTCTGGACAAGTGGTTGTGTGCGATCTGGCTTGTTGCCAATGCGAAGAACGGGATTTCCTCGTATGAGGTGCATCGCGCATTGGGCGTAACGCAAAAGACCGCGTGGTTCCTGTTGCATCGCATCCGCATGGCAATGCGCACCGGCACCTTTGAAAAGATGAAGGGAGACGTGGAAATTGACGAAACCTACATCGGGGGCAAGGCGCGGAACATGCACGCATCGAAGAAGAAAGAGAAGATCAAAGGCGGGGGTGCTGTTGGGAAAGCCATCGTTCTGGGTTTACTGGAACGGGACAAGCAGGGCAAGGGAAGTCAGGTTCGGGCGATGGTGGTTCCTGATACGAAGAGGGGAACGCTACAGGGAGAAGTCAAGGCAAATGTCGAGAAAGGATCGAATATCCACACGGATACAAACGCCTCGTATGAAGGACTTTCGGCGGAGTATTACCACGAGATCGTCTGTCACACAGCAAACGAATATGTTCGGGGGACCGTCACAACGAACGGTCTGGAAAATTTCTGGGCACTGTTCAAGCGGTGCATCAAAGGAACGTACGTAGCAGTCGAGCCGTTTCACCTGTTCCGGTATCTGGACGAAGAGACCTTCCGGTTCAACGAGCGAAAAGGGAAGGATCGAGACCGATTCGAGACGGTTGTCGGGGCATTGACGGGAAGGCGGCTGACGTATGCGGGATTGACTGGAAAGAATGCGTGATATTGGAAGTGAACAAACGATGTGGTAGGTTTGCGAAATGACGAAGAAAAAGGAAAAAGAACGATTACCGGAACGCTCGGAAGAATACGAGCGATTCGAGAAGTTGACCAAAGCCTTGCTGACGGTGCCGGTCGAAGAGATTGAAGAGGAGGAGCAGGAAGAAAAGGGGGCCAAGCGTAAAAACGGCGACTATTAAAATTTAATAGAGGCGGAGCCCCCTCTCCGGGTAAACGGTCAACATATAACGGTTATATGTTGCGTTTTGGTGCGACTTGCCGATCAATTGATAAAGTTATCAATCGCCAAAACGACAACCGCCCGGCATGGAACGGGCGGTTCTGCACTGGGGATCGAATGTTCACCTATCGGGATACCACGACGATGCCGGTCTGCTCTACCGGCTTCTGTAGGATCATGACGAGCCTTGACAGGTCGTTGTCAAGGCCTACGACCCTCGCAAGGGAATACCCTTCACGGATACGGTCGTGAAACACTTGCATTCGCGGATCAGAGGCCGTGAATGCTCGGGGCACGATTAGTGCCACCTCGTTTGACTGGGTTTGCGCCCAGCGCGTTGGTAGAAGCATCGCTTCCATGATTTAGTCCTCTGACTGTTAAGTGAAACAAAGGGAGTGGGGTCTGTCGCCAAACGTCCCCCACTCCGAAAACGGCAACCGCTTTGTACTCGCGCTTAATGGTCATAGCCCCGGCACCGCGCTTTCCGGCGTTTTGAGTGTCGGGGCTTTCTTCTAATAAGGTCATCGTTTCGCACTCCATTGATAGCGGTTATCAGTTACTTCTTCGGTCTTGGCTTCGACCGATAGTGGGGCTTTACCCACGTACCGTTTCGAATGTGGCTAGGAACATAGACCGTTTTCGGTCCAGGCTTCTTCGCCATGAGCCCTCCTGTTTAAAGGATCAATGAAACCCGGCAATGCCGGTTGACGGACCCTCCGTCGCCCTTTGAAGCATTTTTTCCTTGTTTTTCACGTCATATGTACGTACATTTGTGAACACAAACAGGGCACAATCCAACGTGTAAACGTTGATTTTTACCAGAAAAGCCCATTTAAGAGACCGGAGCCGTCCAAAGCTATCCGGTCTCTTCTTTTTTTACTGCCTAGTTATTGCAGGTTCCAATCGATCTCGTTCTCGCTGATATGCCCGGCTCGCTGCATAATCGGAGTGTATTCAGGAGACGCAAATGTTGGCGGTATCATCCCCTCTCCCTCGCGGATCCATTCCCGCAGTCCATAGTGATGAAAGTTCTGGGAATCCCCGTACTTGATTACATGCAAGTACCCTGCTTTCGTTAAGTGACTCAATGTTCCCGATATGGTGCTGGAAGTTCCCTTATAACCATGCTCACGGAGTCGATCCATTATTTCCGACTTGTGAAGGAACCTACCAGCATCAAGAATCGTTTGACGAAACAATGCCTTTACTGACCTTGGCTTCCCTCGTTTAGGGTTGGCTCCGTTCCGCATCGGCTGGCCTACTGAGGCGTCTTCTTTGGTCACGGTCTCAATTGACAATCCCAACTCATCTTCCAACACGCGAATAGCGTTTTCGATCTTGACAACGCTATTGCGACGCTCTTCAAGCAGAGCGTACAGCTGTTTGAGTGCATTTGTATTTGCGTCCATATATCCTCCAAAGCTGGTGCAAAAATACTACCCCTCAGGGAGGGATGCAAGTGGTTTGGACAAAAAATCAAACACGACCCAAGACAAAGGCTTTTGGTCGTGTTTTTTCTCTTAATTCCCCTCTTTCACTCTCTCCAAATCTCTGATAATATCTTCGATAACCCACGTCAGGCACGACGCTTCCTTTCCGGTCACGTGAGCCAGTCCGTAGCAAGCGTATTCCAGTGCCTGCAATCGTCCCCGTGATCGTTCAATGATTTCCCTGAGTTGCTCCGGCTGTTCCGATGCGGTCGGTTCGGTTGGTTGGTTGAATGTCGGCATAGCTGTTCAGCAAAAGAGGCGGGCCGGGCCTTGCTACGTCAGCTACGACGCCCCCGCCCTTACGGATACGGGGAGACCCGACCCACGTGGTCATGGATCAATAGAAGGCCGCATTAACGGATGCGGCCGCCGGTAGCTGTTTAGCGTCGGGAAGATAACGAGAATCGGGATATTCTGGTATTACCGGACAACACGGGAAAGGTACGGGCGTATTTTGCGGAAGCTGATTGGAGGGGGTAGAAACGAAAGCGGGCACGACTTCCCCCAAGTCGCGCCCTGACGGATCACCTACACAGCTTTTTGATCCATCGACGCACCGTCCGGATAGCCCGGGGAAGGTTTGCCAACATCACGGTTATCGCTGCAAGGGTCTGTACTTCTACAAGCATAAGGGTATGGGGTTAGTGGAGGTATCCGGGTCTTGATACCCGGTTTGGTAGATTACCCATCCTCCCCGAAATCCACTATCCTGTACCGGCTTGTAGTCCGTTGGGCGAAATATACGGAATCGCTTACCTGAATCACTGGGTGTGTCATGTATGTTAGTGCCAAAGTTTTTGCCCCCTACAGGCCCGGTCCTTTACGGCTTCTCTCTGTGAACTCTTAACTACGCTGCGATTTCGCTCCGGGCTCAGCGACGAAGGGAAGACGATGACCGGCGAACCCGACGGCACCCCCACTCATACACTCCCACACTCTCTCACTCCACGAACTCTCAACTCTATAAACTCTACCAACTCTCACTCTACACCATCAACCGGATTCCAGCAAGCACAATAACAAGGCCGATCAGCAGCTTCAGCGTTGAATCGCTTGTGCGGCGGCTGAGCCTGATACCGACATAGGCTCCGGCGACGGCACCTGCCAGACCGGCACCGGCTGTGATCCACGAGAAGTCGTCCAGCATCCCCACCATCCCGTAGGCCAACAGTCGTACCCCACCACTCAGCACACCAAGTGCCCCATTAACCGCAACGATGCTCTGCGGCACCAGTCCCCCGGCCGACATCGTCCAGGACTGCAGAGGTCCGTTCCCGGCTCCGAGAACCGCCGTCAACGCACCGGCAAGGAAACCGACGAGCGGAAAGGCCCACCGATCGGAAAACGTGCGAATGGTAAGTTCAACATAGAGCCGGACGACGTGAACGACGCCGAGAAAGACAAGCAGAAGGCCGATG
>CBFGQN010000431.1:0-4132 GCA_965650895.1 uncultured Ignavibacteria bacterium
ACATTCTTATCGCTTTTCTTCTTCACACGATCTCTTCGCGAACACGGGACAAGATGCGTTGCACTTCCGCATGTTTGCCGATTGTGCGGAGCGTCTCCAGCAGGAGTTCGGCAATCTCGTCATCATCCGGCATGATCTCATACCCCTGTCGCAGAACCTCCTCGGCAGCCTCCGGATCTTCCTCACGTATCAATCCGCGAGCCGTCTCCAGCAAGGCGGTTCGCATCAGATAGTCGATCTCCTCACGAAGCGATTCGAACAACTCATCGTAGAGCGTGGGGAAGGGGACTTCTCCCGCATGAAGCGTCATCGCCTCCAGAAGAAGAAGTCTCGCCCGCAGGAAAGCGCCCCCCCGGGCATTCTCCAGTCCGTCGCGAAGGAGTCGTACAAGCGTGACGACGTCAACGTCGATCAGCTCCACGTTCAGTGCCGGAACGCCCTCCCGCTCAATCACAAGGTCTTCTCCCGACGTCTCGCGCAGACGGAGCAGGGCCATGGACGTCATCTTCCGGGCACGCTCCGGATCATCGACTCCACCTCCGGCATAGCGGCAGAACTCCTTGTAGGAAAGCTTCTGTTCGGACATGAGTCCGGCAGCCATCAGACCAAGCACCGTCCGGATCCTTCCTCCCCGTATCCGCTGTACGTCCTCACCCGGCCGTCTGATCGTGATGTCGCCGATCATTGTGATGCGAATCCTTTCATACTCCCTGTCGACCGGGAATTCCGGCGAGGCCAGAGCCTCGCGAATTTCCCGACCTCTTCGGCTTTCTTCCTCTTCTGAAAGATAGGCTGCAAAGAATTTAAGCGTCGGCATCGCGCAGGCGAGAAGATCGTGACGACCGAACCAGTCCAGAACCGCCGAGGCGGCCGCAGCAATGTCGGAGCGGAGGGAGTTGATCATCTTCCGGTCGTTCAACCGCTCCAGCGTCTCAGTCACAAGCTTCACCCCGATCACGTGCATGCGGGTCAGGATCGGTTCCTTCAGTTGCCCACGCATCAGTTCGACAAGAGCCCCCTTCCGGTCCTCCCCCTGCACAACATAGCGGGCAAGCGTCAGCAAAGGGAATTCCGCAGAGTCATCGGCCTCCTCCAGAACCTCGGCAAACATTTCCAGCCCCCTTGTCCGCAGATTCAACAACATCCAGGCGGACAGGTAGGTTATCGGCGAGGGTTCGGCATTGAATTCCCGAAGGAGTGTTCCGGCTTCGTCGAACTCCTCGCGAATCAGCAGAAGGACCACGAGCCGCCAGCAGGCGATCTGCACCACCTGATTCCGGATCTCCGCCGGAGCGTCGGTGAGAATGTCCCTGAGCTCAGGTCCGATATGACAGACCGGCATAGCAAGCCCGGTAAGAGCATAGAGTCTGAAGAGGCGAACCTGCGTCAGGTCCCTGCGCAATCCCTGCGAACGGAGTCGGGGAATCAAACGTTCGGCAAACCGGAGTCCCTCCCGATACTTTCCGATCCCTTCGTACAGCGCCATCACGCGCGTCTGCACAAAGATGCTGTCGGGTGCCGAGGAGAGCAGATCGGCCGCCTGCATCAGACGTCGTTCCAGTTCCTCTTCGGAAGCGAACTGCCAGATGACCAACGGCATCACTTCGGAACGAATACGGTATTTGATATCCTCCGGCGCCTCTTCATTCCGCACAATCTTTTCCGCCCACTTCTCCACGTCCGACGTCCAGCGCATGTCGGCCTCCGCGCTGGTTGATCGTCCGGCCACATTCAGGAACCGGACGAACTCCTCACCATACTGGAGTGCCGGGCAGATGCCGATCAACCTTTCCACCTCTTCCCAGATCCCGGCAAAGCTCTCCGTCTCTTTTGAACGACGCCCCTGCTGATAGCAGTAGGTAAGAGCGGAAACACGATAGCGGAGAAGGTCTTCCGGAAGGTTCCGGGTCATTTCCTCGAAGCGGTCGACAAGCCGACCGTACGCTTCGGTATGGTTTTCCCTGCGCTGCAACTGCAACTGAAGATCGACCAGGCAGAGCTCGAGGGCACGCTCTTCTTCAGCACTCCGGACTTTTCCGGTTCGGCGGGCAATCTCCCGGGCAACGTCGAGCAGCACGTGACTCAGTCGCCAGTCGGCCGTTTCGTCCAGGGCCAGCGCGTCGCGGGTAATGCGTCGCAGAATGTTCCGGATGCCTCCGGCCTCCGACATCGTCGGCCGAGCCTCTCCCATCTCCCGCCCCAGAACCTGATAGGGGACTACAGAATAGAGAGGATATTCTTCACCGATCAGCCTCTTCAGCCGATCAAGCGGGATATGGCCGGAACTCAGCAGATGGGCGTGAACAAGAGTGTGGGTGAACGTGAAGACCGTGTCGTTTCTTCCTCTTCCGGAAAGAGGCCGGGGTATGGTGACGGGGGTGGAAAGGATCCCCTTGAACTTCAGCGAGTTCAGCACTTTCTCCCCCTCTCCTTCGATCACCTGCAATGCGGTCGACTCCGCAAAGGATTCGCCGAGCGAGGCAAGGATCCTGGCGGCATGTTTTTCATTCTCGCTCAGATGAGCCACCATACCGCCGGAAAGTAGCTGCATATCGCGGACAAGATACGATTCGAACTCCTGAAGGCCAGGGGTCGGCAGCCACGCGCCGGACAGATGATCCTGAAGAATCACTCCGTTCTTTAACGAGTTCCGAAGCGCAGTTCGCAACGCCATCGGGTTGCCGAACGTGGTACGATACAGTACCTCGATCACTTCCGGGTCGGGATCGGCACTGAAAAGAATGGTCCACAACTCCCCGATCTCCTCCCGACTCAGACCTCCCACCTTCACTTCTTCCACAAGGTACCGCGAGAGGACGGCAGAAGCCGGAGCATCGGTTCGCTGACTGATGGCGATCAATCCGATCGGCTCGTCGGCGATCGCCCCAAGTAATTCCATCAACTCACCCACGCAGCTTCCCGAAAGCAGATGGATATCCTCAAGCACCAGAAGCGTGGGGCGGAGCCGGGCCAGTCTTCGAATCGAAGCGGTCACCGAAGGGAGCGTCGGTTCCGGTTCCCCCCGCAGCAGACGACTCCCCCCTTCGGAATAGAGGAGGGCACGGGAGAGAACAGGGGCCAGCGTGGCCGAGTCCGAGTAGAGCTTCCCCCAGACCACCACTCCTCCGTTGCCTGCGACGGCCGGGACGATCTCCTCTACCAGGCGACTTTTTCCCACCCCGGCTTCCCCTGTAACGAGGACAACGGACATCTCCTGAATGTCAAGAGACCGGTTGCGAAATTCAAGAAGCCGGAGCCGTTCGGTCTTCCTTCCGATGAAAGGGAACGTTCCGCGATTGACAAACTCGATAAGATTCTGCATTGAACTGGACGCATGAAGAGGACAATGGCGATGGACGGACGGAGGACCAGGGGAATACATTTTCTCCGGTCGGGAAACCGTGACGGTTCCGAAGGCCGTTCGTGACGCTTCCCCTCTATCTTGTCAACGGTATCAACCACTCGGTGGAAATATACAGCCAACTTTACTGAGGCACACAATGAGCGAAGGCAAGGGCGTTCCCCCCTCCGATCGGCAGGGACCGTCATCGGCCCGCTGCACATCCTGCGGCATGGTAGGCGAACCCTCTGTCCGGACCTGTCGGGCTTGCGGGGGACGGATGCGGACGACCTGTCCTCATTGTCTGGCCCCCATCACCCAGCTTGTCACGGGATTCTGTGCCGTGTGCGGCGGCTCCTTCATCTCCGACGAACCTCCGGACGCATGATGACAGCGCAATCAACCATACAACATAACGGGACGAAAACTGCCTTTGAAATTTCCGTGAAGAACAGAGATGTCCGGCACAGGATACAGGTCACAGACATTGGTTTGTCCTTTCCCTTACCTGTCTCTGTTGCCTGAATCTGTCGGGCCTCCTGTTCTTCACGGCTCTTCCTGCTCTTTTCAGGATCGATCCCGTCTTCCACACATATTTCAGTTCACACATTCATGGTACATCGATTCAACATGCAGTCTTCTCTTCTCTCTCTTGCAGCAACGGCACTGTTTCTCTTCTTGTTTCATTCTCCTCTCACCGCCCAGCGTTCGCTTACATTGATCTACCCGAACGGAGGAGAGACGTTCACGGGTGATGAGACGATCGAGGTCCGATGGACGGCAACCGGTTTT